>NZ_BJCE01000084.1:0-20674 GCF_005402885.1 Sphaerospermopsis reniformis | reverse complement strand
GTTAGTTTAGCCATATTAGGAGATGAAAGCAAAACATGGCGACCTAATAGTTATCAATATGGTTTAGGTAAGAGTGAGGTTGTGTGTAAATTTGATACAGTCAAACTCATAGATTACAAATGGGAAGCACTAGAGCAAAGCAGCAATCTATTTGCTATATTAGTAATGGCACATTTAAAAACCAAAACTACTACCAACAAACTCGCAGATAGGGAGCAGTGGAAATGGATATTAATTAGAAGTTTATATGAGCGAGGTTTAAACAGATATGACATTGAAAACCTCTTTAGATTTATTGACAAAATGATGTCATTAAGTCAGGAATTACAACAAAAATTGCTCACGAAAATAACCGAGTATGAAAAGGAGAGAGAAATGCCTTTTTTAACACCCACTGAAGAAATTTTCCTAGAAAGAGGCGAAAAAAAAGGTCGCAAACAAGATATCATTAAACTTCTACAAGTCAAGTTTGGTGATGTTCCCGAAATACTGAGCAAAAATATTCAGAATGTTGATGATATCACTGCTTTAGAAGAATTATTTGTATCATCAATTACGATTACTTCTTTGGCAGAATTTACCAATTTAGTCAATTCTAAATTACCAAGGTCAGAAGATTAGAAAAAACCCAGGGGTAGAGAAATATTGAATTAACTTTAATCATCTTGAATGATAGTAAATTTATTTCTCTACTTCCTTTGAATGATTGCCTGATAGCGATCGCCGATATAAAATCTAGGTAATAGGTGATTGGAAAAAATAAAATTTATTTCCCAGTCACCAGTCCCCAGTCCCTAGTCCCTAGTCACCAGTTACCAAAACTAAGCACTCATTACATCTGTCTCACCTTGTGGTTGCAAATAGCAAATCAATTGTTTAATACCTTGATGCAGATAGCGAGTAACAGTCATCGGACTAGCACCAATTTTTTTACCTGCATCCTTGCGAGTTAGTTCCTTAACCAATACCAACTCTACAGCCATCCGGGGTTTATCATCTAACATCCTCATCGCCCCTTGTAGCTGTAGTCTTTCTTCCTCTTGTTGCTGAAGCATCGTAGTATGGGGACAAGGAAGTATATCACCCAAGGTCATTTGATAATCTACGCTGTTAGTTGGGGTAGCATCTAAACTTAAAGGCATCCGGTTTTGATTTGCTAACTTACATTCTTGCCATTCTTGTACAGAAATATGCAGCTTTTCAGCAATTTCCGTATCTTTGACAGGACGACCTAAAGATAATGTTAATTCTTTACGAAGAAGTTGCCCCTGATTGTAAAGTTCTTGCCAACGGCGGGGTATTTTAACTAAAGTAGAGCGATCGCGTAAAAAATGCAATATTTCGCCGCGAATATAAGGTACAGCAAAGGAACTGAAAGCATATCCTTGAGAGGGATCGAAACGCTCAATAGCCCGGATCAACCCCAAATAACCAATTTGTTCTAAGTCTTCATAAGGTTCATGGCATTGATGGGTAAACTTATAAGCCATCTTCCGCACCAAACCCTTATGTATCTCTACCAGTCGGTTACGCAGTTGAATCGAAGGATTTTGGTGGTATAAGTGTAATAACTCCATACCATCAGGTTGGATAGAGGTTTCACTTTTTGCCATATCAATTCCTTTGTAGTAATCCCTTGTTCTGCACAATGGGGTTAGTATAATTTCTTTAAATCTTTAATTATTTTCCTCAGTCCGTACTAAATAAGCTATCGTTGTTTTACTGAATTTTAAATCAAATTGAACGCATACTTACGTAATTTTACTATTGCTTAACAAAGGTTTGCTGAAGAGGCAGGAGGCAGGAGGCAGGAGGCAGGAGACAGAAGGCAGAAGGGAAATATTTTTCCCCAGTCACCAGTCCCCAGTCCCCAGTCCCCAGTCCCCAGTCCCCAGTCCCCAGTCCCCAATCACCAATCACCAATCACCAATTCCCTTGTAAAATATGACAGTTGTATTATATGCCCGAATGTGATTGAGCGTTATACTTTGCCCGAAATGGGCAATCTGTGGAATGAAAACTATAAGTTACAAACCTGGCTACAGGTAGAAATTGCTGTTTGTGAAGCTCAGGCAGAACTAGGTTATATTCCTAAAGAAGCAGTAGCAGAAATTAAAGCCAAGGCGAATTTTGACCCCAAGCGGGTGTTAGAAATTGAGGCGGAAGTTCGCCATGATATGATTGCTTTCTTGACAAATGTCAATGAATATGTTGGTGATGCTGGACGTTATATTCACCTGGGTTTAACCAGTTCCGATGTACTGGATACGGCATTAGCACTACAATTAGTTGCTAGTTTGGATATCTTGTTACAACGATTAGAAGATTTAATTGGGGCAATTCGCAACAAGGCCAGAGAACACCGTTATACTGCGATGATTGGGCGATCGCATGGTATCCACGCTGAACCTATCACATTTGGTTTTAAATTAGCTGGTTGGTTAGCGGAAGTATTGCGACATCAAGAACGTTTGCAAGTCCTGAAAAAAAATGTCGCTGTTGGTAAAATATCCGGGGCGGTGGGAACTTATGCAAATATTGAACCCCGTGTAGAAGCGATCGCTTGTCAAAAACTCGGACTTAAACCCGATACCGCTTCCACTCAAGTTATTTCCCGTGATCTTCATGCCGACTTTGTGCAACAATTAGCTTTACTGGCGGCATCTATAGAACGCTTTGCCGTAGAAATTCGCAACTTGCAAAAAACCGACGTTTTAGAAGTTGAAGAATACTTCTCCAAAGGTCAAAAAGGCTCTAGTGCCATGCCTCACAAACGCAACCCCATCCGCTCAGAAAGACTGACAGGAATGGCGCGACTGGTAAGAAGTCATGCAGGAGCAGCTTTAGAAGACGTAGCTTTATGGCATGAACGAGATATTTCTCACAGTTCCGTCGAACGGGTAATTTTACCAGATGCTTGCATTTTAACACACTTTATGCTCCATGAGATCACCGACTTGGTGACAAATTTGCTGGTATATCCCCAGAACATGGAACGCAACCTTAACTGCTATGGTGGAGTCGTCTTTAGTCAAAAGGTTCTCTTAACCTTAGTAGATAAAGGACTTAGCCGGGAAGAAGCTTATAGCATAGTTCAGCAAAATGCCCATACTGCTTGGAATAAACCAGAAGGTAATTTCCGTAATTTGATTAGTAAAGACCCCCGTGTAACTGCAAACTTGTCAGCAGCAGAAATAGATGCTTGTTTTGATCCACAAAACCATCTGAGACATTTAGATCAAGTTTATCAAAGACTGGGAATTTAAAATTCAGGAATCAGGAGTCAAAACTAGAAGTGAGAAACTGTTCCCGGATCTACCTGTGGAAATATGAACTTTTCACATCTTAATTGCTTCTGACTCCTGTATTTTTGACAATTTGGTACAGGTTCTGATCCTTCATAACGGAAAAAATCGTCAATCCAAAATCGATTGACTCCTGAACTCCTAACCCTCACGAAAAGACTTTTTCAGCAAATCCTACTTGCATGATACTTGTATATTAAGATAACTTGAATCCATAAAATTACTGATTTAGTGAAGAATCTGCTAATTAGACCTCTCCGAAAAAGATGTAGGGACAATTCATGAATTGTTCCTAAGAATGGGTTTCAGGTTACGCTTATGTAATTTTCGGACAGGTCTATTGATGTGCAAAAATTTTCAATTTAAATTCCTATATATCTACCCAAACATCTGAACTATAGATTACAACTTTGTATATAGCACCCAACAAGGAGGATTAATAGCTTTAATTCTGCTCTGGTTTGCAGTTCGTAGTGCTGCACAGTGGTATCACTGGTATTGGGAAAATCGTAAGAATAGGGAATAGGGACTGGTGACTGGTGACTGGGTATACAATTTTGGATTTTGGATTTTGGATTTTGGATTGTATTTCATGAATCCAATCTAAAATCTAAAATCTAAAATCTAAAATTCTCCTGCCTCCTGCCTCCTGTCACCTACTGTAAAAGCCCTATAGCATGGAGTAAGCCTCGACCGGTGATAATTTCGATGATCAAGGCAATGAAACCAAGCATGGCAATTCTACCATTCCAGACTTCGGCGCTAGTTGTCATTCCCCATTCCCAACGTTCTTGAGGATACATTTTCACCTTTTTCTTCATCTGGGTAACTTGGGAAAGTTTGAGATCCGGTTTTTCCAAAGACTCAATTACCAAGTCTGCCAGTGCTTTAATAAATACTGGATGAGTGTTGGGAGCAGCAGCACGTCGGAAGTTTTCAATTCCTGCTTCTTCGGCTATTTCCCGATATTCAATATCAATTTCTTGCAAAGTTTCAATGTGTTCAGAAACAAAACTAATGGGTACTACTACCAAATCTTTAACGCCTTTTTCACCCAGTTCTTTTAAGGCATCCTCAGTATAAGGTTGTAGCCATTCCACCGGACCGACACGACTTTGATAAGCTAAGGTGTGGGCGTTGGGGCGATTAAGAGTTTGCATAATTAATTGAGTACATTCCTCAATTTCCTGCTGATAAGGATCGCCGGCTTCTACAACATAGCTTTTTGGTACACCGTGGGCGCTAAAAAAGATGTGTGCCTGATCCGGGTTGGGAAATTGATTTAGTTGCTCAATGATCAGTTCTGCCATTGCTTGCAAGTAACCTGGTTGTTTGTACCAGGAAGCAATCACAGTGTATTCCAAAGGTTGAAGTTTTGGGTTTTCTTGCCAAAGTTTTTCTAACAACCGGAAACTAGAACCACTGGTACTAATAGAAAATTGGGGATAAAGTGGCAAAATTACCAACTTGTCAATGTTATCCTGTGCCAGTTGAGCGATCGCCTCTTCTGTGTAGGGATGCCAATAACGCATTCCCACATAGATATTTGCTTCTTTACCCATAGCATCCAATTGGGTTTTTAACGCTTCCCCCTGTTCTTCTGTGATGCTTCGCAATGGTGAACCCCCACCAATTTGCTTATAATTCTCTTGTGATGTTTTTTCTCGCCGTGTGGCAATAAACCAAGCTAATGGTTTTTGCATCCATCGAAATGGTAGGCGAATAATTTCGGGATCTGAAAACAGGTTATATAAGAATGGACCCACATCTTCTAATTTATCAGGTCCACCTAGATTGAGTAATAATACGCCTACACGACCCATAGCAGTTACTTTCCCCCAATCTTTACAATTTTTTTACTAATGTTAACAATATATCTTTATTCAATATAAAGCTTAACGTTAAGGAAATATGCAATGGCAACAATTTTTCGAGACTTGAGTTACCGCTATCAATGGTTATATGATGCCATATCCCGGTTAGCAGCCCTGAGTGTGGGCGGTGAGGGGCGTTTTCGTCAACTCGCTTTACAAGGTTTAAACCTCAACTCAGATACTAAAATTCTAGATTTATGCTGTGGTAGTGGTCAAACTACGGCTTTTTTGGTGAAATTATCACAAAATGTTACAGGATTGGATGCTTCGCCTTTATCTTTACAACGGGCAAAAAAGAATGTGCCGAATGCTACTTATGTAGAAGCTTATGCGGAAAATATGCCTTTTACAGATCATGAGTTTGATGTGGTGCATACTAGCGCCGCTTTACATGAAATGCAACCTGAACAATTAAGAAAAATCATCCAAGAGGTTTATAGAGTATTAAAACCAGGGGGAATTTTTACTTTAGTAGATTTTCATCCTCCCACAAATCCTATATTTTGGCCTGGTTTATCAGTGTTTTTTTGGTTGTTTGAAACGGAAACAGCTTGGCAGTTATTAAAAACTGATTTACCTGGTTTATTAAGAGAATCTGGTTTTGATGTTGGTAAACCAATTTTATATGCTGGTGGTAGTTTACAGGTAATTGTCAGTAGCAAGGCTTGAAAAAATAGGGAACAGGGAAAATAAAATCCGTTCTTCCTGACTCCTGTAAGGGCGAAGCATTGGGAAAATAGCCTTTTCATAAAATTGATAATTGGTCGCCCGAATGCTTCGCCCCTACGACTCCTGCTTCCTTAACTCAATTGTGCCACAAGTTGATTTTCTACCAGGGTATTATTTGTTAATAAATCCTCAACGGTAATTCTTAAAAATCGTTGTTCATCAACTTGAAACATGACTTTAATGCGATCGCTCCCCGGAAAACCAGGGGGTGTAAGTTTAGCAATTTTTCTGGCTTCTTCTGTATCATTCAGCGGTTTAACTGTAGTTGTCACAGACTCAAGTTTGCGAGTTACTAAGCGATCGCCATCAAAATAAACTTCTGTACCTCCGGTTTCTGCTCCTAATTCTCCTAAAATTAACTCAATACTCGGCTGATTTTCCCTAGAAGCACCTAAAACTAATTCTACTGGTTGACTCATGGGATAAGCTTGTCCTGCTTTAATTATTGGTTGCCAACTATGACGTTGGTTGCGTCTATCCCAGTACCGCACTCCATAGCTATGATACAAAAAGTCCTTGATTTCTAAACCTTGGGTAATTTGTAATGCACCTTGAGCGATCGCTTCAAAAGGTTTTTGATAACGGATTTTTTCTGGTTCAAAATATTGCTGTACCCATGTATTTACTACTGGTAATTGTACAGTTCCACCCACTAACAAAACTGCATTAATATCATCTAGTTCTATACCTTGACGACGGGCTTGTTGTAACAAGGTCATCATGGTATCATGTAACTTATCAAAAAATCCATGATCTTTGAGAATATTCTCTAAAGTTTGACGGTCAAGATCCAATTCATAACTTTCAAAAGTTTCATCATTAAAATAAACTTCACTGGCTTTATTTTGGGTAGATAATTGAATTTTTACCCGTTCTGCTAACCGAGTAATTATAGAATTAACTGGCAACCCTTTAGTTTTGACAAAATAATCAACTATCCAATTATCAATATCTGTACCACCTAAATTTTGCCCCGCTTTTGCTAATACACGGGCTGTTTTTACCTTTTGTTTGGAATCTTCCGCTAAAGATTTATTACCCCACTTTAATAAAAATCCTACTGGTTTAGTATTAGTTTGTGCCTGTTGATCTAAACGTACCAAAGATAAATCTAATGTTCCACCACCAAAATCAATTACTAACAAATTTTCTTGTGCTGTTAAACCATAACCTAAAGCTGCGGCAGTAGGTTCATCTAACATCCTAACTTGTTCTACTGGAAGTGCTTGAAAAACTTTGCCTAACCAGTGACGATAAGCTTCAAAACTGTCTACAGGTACTGTTAAAACCAAAGAATCTAAACCACCTTCTATTAGTGTTAATTCTTCGATTACCCTGGTTAAAAACCATTTACCTATTTTTTCAAAGGTGACGATTTCTCCATCTAGTTCTGGTAAAAAACCCTGAATATCTGCGCCAATACCGCGTTTAAAACTACGGAAAAATCGGTTATCATCTTTGAGATCCAAACCGCGATCGCGCACTTGCTGTCCAACTAAAACTTTACTTTCACTCGCTGCTTCTACATATACTAAACTGGGAATCAGTGGGGGATTAAGACTTTGTTGCAGGGATAAACCCGGTAAAGTCAAAGTTTCCGGTTGCTGGGTAACGGGATTCCAGCGAGTAATAACTGTGTTGCTAGTACCAAAATCAATCGCGATCGCCATTTCTCAATTTATTATTGATCAACTAATTAAGTAAAGTTAATATAACGTTAATTATTCTGCATTAACCACCAATCCCGCAAATGGGCGATCGCTTTTTCTTTGTGTTTGGCTTCTACTTCTATCCAGGGTACTTGGTGGTAAGCTTGAGGCATGGCTGTAATTAAATCACTGTGTTTTCTATCATTAAAACCTGTTTCCCCATTAGAAATATGTACTAACTGCCAATCTGGATTTTCCCAAGTTTCTCGCGCCCCTAAAACCATAGATTCTACACTAGGATGATCATAAGAATCTAACTTTTCATAGCAAATATGGTGATGTGCATCAAAAACCATCGGTATACCAGCTTGTTGACATACCTCTAAAATCTCCTGAGCATTATAAGCATATTCATCATTTTCTAAAGTTAAGCGGTTTTTAATACCTGGTGGTAGTTCAGAAATTACTTTTACCAATTTTTCCCCACGTTGAGATTTACCACCATGAATATTCATTAACGCCCAAGGTGACTGAGATAAACCAAGTAAATCTAAAGTGTAGGCGTGGTTTGTTAAAATTTTGATACTATTTTCTATGACTTCATCAGAATCAGAACTCAAGACTACAAACTGATCAGGATGTAACACCATTCTGATGTTTAAATTTTCTGCCCTTTGTCCAATTTTAGATAAATCTTCCCTCATTTCTTCTAATATATTTCCACCAATTTTATCTTCGATATCACTCATCGGAAATAAAGCCGAAGTCATGCGATAAAGGCGAATATTTTGCTTTTGACAGAAAGTTAACGCCCCATCCAAGCAGCGCAAATTATTTTGATAAAGTTCTTTTAGGGTATCTTCTCTTTGTTGAGGAGAAAGTTTTAAATAACGGGTCCGGGTAATAGTCCGAAAACGCACTTGTTTATCAATAGTGATACAAACCAAACCTAAATGTGGCTCAGTTTGGTTTTGCTGTTGTGGATTTATTTTTTTTAATGTTATCTCTCTTTGTTGTAATTTCATATTTTTTTGGTAATTGGTAATTGGTAATTGGTAATTGGTAATTGGTAATTGGTAAATGCTATATATGCAAATCTAAGTTTAACAGATTCCATATCATAATTTCAAGAAAATGTGAAGAAACTTTTAGATTTGACAAAAATCGAAGAGTGGGATGGACGAACTGTAAAAGAAAGAGAAGAAAAAATAAGAGAAGCGGCATTAGTGTTAGCGGATCAATGTATTGCAATGTTATTGCATAAGCTTTCTCAATCAGAAGTGGCTCATGAAACAGCAATAAATCAAACCAAAGGTTATTGGCATCCCAAGACAAAAAGACATAGTTGTAGAAAAAGAGAAATATTAACAGTAGGTAATGTTTTAGTAACGCTCAAATGACCTTAATTATTAACAATCTATGTAGTTGATGAACAGGGGAAAAAAGTAAAAACTCAGAATATCCCTATTACCAACGATAGAACTTATGAAGATTATAAGGTATTCTTACCAATCTTAGAAATGCACCTAATTAGGGTTTGCTGAAAAAGTCCTTTTGTGAATATTAAGGAGTATGGCTAACGCCACGCTTACTTCGACAGGCTCAGTACAAGTCGCTATCAAGGAGTCAGGAGATCACAGTATATTTGGGAGTTACTGGTTTTCCCCAACATGGTGCTATTGGTACAGCATTAATTCAAACTGCTGATGCTGCCCTTTATCGTGCTAAAACTGCTGGGCGTAACCAAGTTGTGGTTGCACCTTAGAAATTATGAATTTGAAGGAGCTACTCCTGACTCCTGACTCCTGACTCCTGACTCCTGACTCCTGACTCCTGACTGCTCACCCACACAGAAAGACTTTGTCAACTCTAGATAATTAACTGATATGATTTAGCCTTGAATCTCCCAGTCAAAAAAGCATTTATTGTCATTTACTGATAATTAATTATGGTTGTTGTAGCAATTCTCGCCGCTGGAAAAGGCACAAGAATGAAATCTCATCTACCTAAAGTTTTACATTCTTTGGGTGGAAAATCTCTAGTCGAGAGAGTTATTGATAGTCTAGAACCCCTTGCACCTGAACGCAGGTTAGTAATTGTTGGGTATCAATCTAAAGAAGTAAAAACTGCTTTAGGTGGAAATTCTGAATTGGAATTTGTGGAACAAACTGTACAATTAGGCACAGGACACGCTATTCAACAATTACTTCCTCATTTAGAAGGTTACACTGGGGATTTGTTAATTTTAAATGGTGATGTGCCTTTGTTGCAAACTAAAACTCTGAAAAACTTATTACAAATTCATCAAGAAAATCAAAATTCCTGTACTATTCTCACAGCACATTTATCAAATCCCCAAGGTTACGGCAGAGTTTTTTGTGATGAAAACGGCATTGTGCAGGAAATGGTTGAAGATAAAGATTGCACTCCTGAACAAAGAAAAAATCACCGTGTTAATGCTGGTATTTACTGTTTCCGCTGGTCTGATTTAGCAAAATTTTTACCACATTTACAAAATAATAATGCCCAAAAAGAATATTATCTCACTGATGCTGTTACCCAAGTAGGTAAGGTGATGGCTGTAGATGTGGAAGATGACCAAGAAATTCTGGGAATTAATGATAGATTGCAATTAGCCACAGCTTACGAGATTTTGCAAAGACGTATTCAGGAAAAATGGCTTTTGGCAGGTGTGACGATTATTGATCCTGCTAGTGTGACAATTGATGAAACTGTAGAATTACAGCCAGATGTGATTATTGAACCTCAAACTCATTTACGGGGTAAAACATTGATTAAATCTGGTAGTCGCATAGGACCTGGAAGTTTAATTGAAAATAGCCAGTTGGGTGAAAATGTCACTGTGCAATATTCTGTAGTCAAAGATAGTTTTGTGGAAGCAGGAACTCGTATTGGTCCTTATGCTCATTTGCGTGGCCATGCGGAAGTGGGTGAAAATTGCAGAATTGGTAATTTTGTAGAGTTGAAAAATACTCAATTAGGAGATGGTTCTAATGTTGCACACCTTTCTTATTTGGGTGATACAACTGCGGGAACTCAGGTAAATATTGGTGCAGGAACAATTACCGCTAATTATGATGGAGTGAAAAAACATAGAACCAGAATAGGCGATCGCACCAAAACCGGTTCTAATAGTGTTTTAGTCGCACCTATTACCATCGGTAATGATGTTTATATTGCCGCAGGTTCAACGGTGACAGAAGATGTGGAAAATGAAGCTTTAGTCATTGCCCGGAGTCGTCAGGTAGTTAAACCAGGTTGGAAGATCAAAGCTGAAAGATAAGTAGGTGACTGGGGACTGGTGACTGGGGACTGGTGACTGGGGAAGAGGTAATTGGGAAAATACAAATAATTTCTCCCTGCCTCCCCTGCCTCCCCTGCCTCCCCTGCCTCCCCTGCCCCCTGCCTTTTACTTTGACTCTTCCATTTGACCAACTCTGCGAATGTTAAGAATATCACTCATTTTTCTAATCTGCACAAACAGATGTTCTAATTGATTGCGATCGCGGATCTCAATACCCAAATCCATCAATGCTGGTTGTCCCAAAGCTGTTTTCACATTAGCATGACGCACATTGATGCCTTGATCACTCAACCGCGATAAAATATCTTTTAAGATTCCCACTCGATCCAAAGTTTCAATTTGAATCTCTATGGGGTAAGTGTGAGGACGGCCATGATGTTCTATTGCTGTATTCCATCTTACGGGTACTAGGCGCTCACATTCCACATTGTCCACATTATGACATCCTTGGCGATGAATGGATATACCCCGTCCCCGCGTTACCACCCCAATAATAGCTTCACCAGGAATCGGCGTACAACATCCAGCTATATGATAAACCAATCCTTCTACGCCAATAATCGGTGAATCACTAGCACGGGATGTACTGGGTGAGGTTTCCCGTGTAGTTTTTGATGTTGATTCTTTGGGGATAAATGGAATCACATCAGCTACAGGTTGTTGTGCTTTTACCACTTCTCGCCAGCGGTTTAACACTAAGTTTAAGGTAATTTCCCCGTAACCTAAACCTGCCAGTAAATCTTCCACACTGTGATAATTGCACTTTTCTGCCACAGTTTGCATTGCGTCTGATTTCAACAAGTGATCAAAACCTGTTTTCCCTAGTTCCTTCTCTAATAAATCCCTTCCCCGCGCTAGATTTTCTTCCCTGCGCGATCGCTTATACCATTGTTTAATCCGATATTTCGCCGCCGAAGTCCTGACAAAATTCAACCAATCCAAACTCGGATGGCTATTTTTTTGCGTAATAATATCAACAATATCCCCATTTTGTAATCGGGTGGATAACGGCACAATGCGCCCATTTACCCGCGCCCCTGCACAATGGTTTCCGACCTCTGTATGAATTCGATAAGCAAAATCTATACTTGTAGATCCCGGACTTAGAGGTACCACATCCCCCTTTGGAGTGAAAACATAAACATCATCTTCAAATAAATTATCTTTGATACTATCTAAATATTCTTGCGCGTCTTTTAAATCACTCTGCCATTCCAATAGTTGCCGCAACCAAGTAAATTTTTCATCTGCTCCTGTTACCTGACTGGTAGAACCACCTGTTTCTTTATACTTCCAATGGGCAGCAATCCCATACTCCGCAACATGGTGCATTTCCATTGTGCGAATTTGCACTTCCAACGGGCGACCAGTCAAACCTATCACCCCTGTATGCAAGGATTGGTAACGGTTAGGTTTAGGTAAACCAATGTAATCTTTAAATCTGCCGGGAATAGGACGAAAAGCATCATGAACCACCGCCAAAGCCCGATAACATTCTTCATTTGTTTGGACAATGATTCTCAGTGCAGCCAAATCATAAATTTCATGAAATTCTTTTTGCTGTCGCTGCATTTTTTGATAAATGCTATACAGATGTTTGGGGCGACCGCTAACCTCCAAACATTTAATACCCGCTTGTTGCATTCTCTCCCGCAACACTTCCTTAGCTTTAGTCAATTTTTCTTCCCGTGCTGTCCTTTTTTCCGCAACGTGCTGTTGAATTTCTCGGTAAGCATCAGGTTCTAAATATTTAAAGGCTAAATCCTCTAATTCCCATTTAATATGCCAAATTCCCAAACGATTGGCTAAAGGTGCAAAGATATCTCGTGTTTCCTGGGCGCTGCGGCGACGGCTGGCTTCTGACATATATTGCAATGTTCGCATATTATGCAAACGATCCGCCAATTTCACCACAATTACCCGAATATCCTGCGCCATTGCCAAAAACATTCGCCGGAAGTTTTCCGCTTGACTTTCGGTTTTACTGGTGAAATTAATTTTAGAAAGCTTGGTGACACCTTCTACCAGTTGGCGCACTTCTGCCCCAAAATTTTCTTCTATTTGTTCAATTGTAACTTCTGTATCTTCAACTACATCATGAAGAAATCCAGCTGCTATCATAGCAGCACTACCACCTAAGTCTCGTAGTAAATCAGCTACGGCTACAGGATGGGCAATATACCCTTCTCCAGATTTACGATACTGTCCTTGATGCAGTTGATAGGCAAATTTAAAGGCATTACAAATCAAAGTGGCATCATTGTGCGTTCGGTGATCTTCTCCCGTGTTGCTTTTCGCTAATGTTTCTCGTAAACATTTTTTAAGCCATTCCGGGAGACTAACATCAACGGAGGAATCAACAAGTAAGCTGCTCATACAAGAGAAATGATAAGTTTTTCGTGGATCGGTGAGATATAGATGAAAATGACAGCATCTTCTATTGATGATGCTGCCCTACAGACGGGTGGGAAAAATTTTGTCAGAATGATTTTCTGATTACCTGATGATCTCATGACTGATCAGCCTGACTATCCATAAGAATCAACCAAGTCTCACAGATGGTTTTAAGGCTATTCTTAGGAATGAGTTGGGAAAAAGGTTTATTCTAGAAATAAATTTTCTTGTAGTTTATACTATCTCAACTAGCACCAAATGTCTTTAAATCTGCAAAAATATCAGGAATTGACAACATTACTGGAGGAATTACGCTCCAATGTTAACAAAACTCTATTAGATATTCCTACCTTGCGATCGCATCTAGCCGATTTACAGCATTTTTTTTTACAAGAAATCGCTCCCTTCACTGATTTAAACTACCGCCAGCAGTCTTATCAAACGGAAATTAGCAAGCAACTTCGTTTATTAGAAGTAGATGTAATTTTTTTACAAGGCGCAAGACAGTCTACTACAATACAGGCACGATTAAAAACAATTACAGAGCGCATTAATATTTTAATTCGATTCTGTGAGACTATTTTACACCCAGATGAGAAGGGAGAATATTAACTAATATGAATCTGCTATCAAGGCAATAGTTTTCATGGTAGGTTGGTTGCAACTACATGACAAACACACTCATTTTGGTATAAAATATTCTGTATGTTTACTAAAATACGTAACATTTTAGCTCAATTCTTTAACAACTCCAGAACAATCAACAACGAACCACTAAATAAAGTGAGTTTGATTGTAATCATTATAGTAGATATTTTCATTTTAATCAATGTTTTTACAGGTTTAGAGGATATTAGTAGATGGCATCTTAGCCCCTACCAAGCCTATCCGTGTTATTCAGAATGGGAGAATTATCAAAAGCAAAGTGATAAAAATAAAGATTATGACATGATCATAAGCTCAGTACCATTGAACAATAATCAACCGCAGTTTCAAGCAGAATATCAACAGCAAGAAATTGGACATTTAGGGAAAGTTTCAGAAATATGTATAAATTATGCCGAGTTAAAAGACAGACTGAATAATAACCTAAATCAAAAAAATATTACAAATATAAATCTACGCCAGGAGAAAATTAATCAATTAGAACAAGCGAATATAAATATTCGCAATCAATATGATTCAACGCTGTTGGAAAAAATTGCGGGACAGTCATCTGAAAAATCTATCAATCAAGTCAGTGCTGAAAAAGCTAAACAAGACTTAGATAAAAATCAACAACAAATTGGACAAATTAAACAAGAAATTAATAATCTTAAAAACCAACTTCTTACTAAACCAGAAAGTCTTAATTTTCTATCTTTGATCAAAGATGAGAATAAATTCGCGGCAGTTAAACAAGGTTATGAAAGAGCCTCGTTTTGGTATCCTAGTATCCAGCTTACATTTCAATCTATCTTTCTACTACCTTTAATTATTATTGCTTTATCAGTCCATAGAATAAGTCAACGTCGAGGATATGGACTTATTGCATTAATTAGCTGGCATTTGCTGGTAATATTTTTGATTCCTCTTGTTCTCAAAGTCTTAGAATTTCTGCAAGTTGGTGTAGTCTTTCAATTCTTATTAAGTGTTGTTAACAAACTATTGGGTGGGTTACTATTCTTAATTAGTTATGTTTATATCTTGCTAATTCCTCTCATAGGTTTTGGAATTATCAAGTTCTTTCAAGGAGTAGTATTTAATACCAAATTTCAAGCTGCTAAGAGAGTTCAAAAATCACAATGTATCAATTGTGGAAAAACTCTTAAATCCAATAATGCCCATTGTCCTCATTGCGGTTATTATCAATATATAGAGTGTCACAATTGCCATAATTTAACTTACAAAAAGTTACCTTATTGTTATCATTGTGGAACTGAGCAAAATTCTAGTCAGATACAAGACGTTGGATCAGTAGACAATAAATAGACGATAATTAACTATAATTAACCATGAGTGAAGCCTTATTTAGTGTTGAAAATCTCCGCGTAGCTTATCCCCAATTTGACGAAGAAGCACCAATCTGGGCGGTTAATGATGTATCTTTTGCACTTCAACCAGGGGAAAAAATGGGCTTGGTGGGTGAGTCGGGTTGTGGTAAATCTACTATTGGCAGGGCAATTATGCGTTTATTACCTGCCTCTAGTCGAGTTGAAGGTAAGATAATTTTTCGTGATGATTCCGTATTAGATTTAACACCTGTGCAAATGCAAAAGTTTCGCGGTGAAGCAGTAGCTTTGGTGTTTCAAGATCCCATGACAAGATTAGATCCTTTAATGACTATTGGTAATCATTGTTTAGAGACCTTGGCAGCGCATTCACCAGAATTAACTAAACAACAAGCGAAAGAAAAAGCTTTAGCAACTTTAGAAAAGGTGAAAATTCCTGCAAGTCGTTGGAGTCAGTACCCCCATGAGTTTAGCGGAGGGATGCGTCAAAGAGTTGCTATTGCGTTAGCCTTACTGTTGAATCCTAAATTAATTGTTGCTGATGAACCCACGACTAGCTTAGATGTTACCGTTTCTGCTCAGATTTTACAAGAACTAACGCGGTTATGTGCAGAAGACAATATGGGATTATTATTAATTTCCCATGATTTAGCAATGGTAGGGGAATATTGCGATCGCATTGGGGTCATGTATCAAGGTAAAATGGTAGAAACAGGGAAAACAGAAAATGTCTTTAAAAATCCTCAACATGAATACACCCAATCTTTATTAAAAGCAGCATTACATATTCAACAAGAAGAGGTAACAGGGAACACTTCGACAAGCTCAGTGCATCGCAGGGAACAGGGAACAGTAATTAAAGAAAAACCAATTTTAAAACTTACAGAACTGCAAAAACATTATACCATAGAACCGAATTTTATTGAAAGAATATTTAAAGGTGAAGGACAACAAATTAAAGCTGTAGATGGTATTAATTTAGAATTATATCCAGGGGAAATATTAGGATTAGTGGGAGAATCTGGTTGTGGGAAAAGTACACTTTCTCGGACTATTTTACAATTAATTCCTCCCACTGGGGGAAAAGTGGAATTTTTAGGACAGGATTTAACTAAATTATCCCGTAAAGAAATTCGCGCTTCCCGCAGACAAATCCAAATGGTATTTCAAGATCCTCATGCTTGTTTAAATCCTGCCATGACAGTGGGACAAAGTATAGCAGATCCCCTATTAATTCACAACTTAGCTAATGCTGAAAAAGCCAAAGAAAAGGTTTTATGGATGTTGGAAAAAGTGGGATTAACACCAGCAGAAATGTATTATCAACGTTATCCCTCAGATTTATCGGGAGGACAACAACAAAGGGTAGCCATTGCTAGAGCTTTAATTACCCAACCTAAACTGGTAATATGTGATGAACCAGTGAGTATGTTAGATGCCAGTGTACAATCACAAGTTTTAGATTTAATGCTACAATTAAAAGACGAATTTGAGTTAACCTATTTATTTATTACCCATGATTTATGGTTAGCTCGTTTTTTGTGCGATCGCATAGCCGTTATGAATGGTGGTAAAATTGTAGAACTAGGAAATACAAAAGAAATTTTTGCTCATCCCCAACATCCCTACACAAAAACTTTACTAGCTGCTGCACCATCATTAGCTAGAGTTTAATATCATTATTATCCATTACCCATTACCCATTACCCATTACCCATCACCCATTACCAAATTAAATAATGTCTAAAAATCAACCGATAAATTCATTTAAAAATAAAAACTATTCCTTGGATAAATGGCAAGAGAGAATAGCACAAATCGCCTATCGTTTCAATAAAGAATATCAAAAAGAACCCTTTGAAGTACCCGCAGAAGTAGAAGAAATGCCAATCTATAAAGAATGGAAAAATGGCATTTTAGCTTATAAAATTGCTTCCCCATTTTGGGAAATTGCCCAACCGCAAAAAAACCAACGTTGTTTAGACATTGGTTGCGGAGTCAGCTTTTTAATCTATCCTTGGAGAAATTGGCAAACATATTTTTATGGTCAAGAAATTAGTAATATAGCCAGAGATACACTAAATTCTCGTGGTTCACAACTAAATTCAAAACTATTCAAAGGTGTTGAATTAGGTCCAGCACACCAATTAAACTATGATGCAGCACAATTTGATTTAGTTATAGCTACAGGATTTAGTTGTTATTTTCCCCTAGAATATTGGCAATCTGTTTTATCAGAAGTCAAAAGAGTATTAAAACCAGGTGGATATTTTGTATTTGATATTCTTAACTCAGAACAACCATTAGCGGAAGATTGGGCAGTTTTAGAAACCTATTTAGGTGCAGAAGTGTTTTTAGAAACTGCATCCGATTGGGAAAAAACAATTAAAAATGCAGGTGCGAAAATAGTTAAAAAGCAATTAGGAGAATTATTTGAATTGTACAAAATCAGATTTTAAAAGTTCATTAAAATTTCACTTATTCAACCTCTTGCTTTTTAACATTACTACAATAAACCTAAGAGGATGTTTTAAAAGTCTCTCATGACTGTAAATTAATACTAATTCACAACGTAAGTTTCTAGTTAACTAAACTATCTAATGATGAATCAATAAATCTTGATTAAAAATGCTCATAAATTTTGCGGTGACAGTGTATGATTTGTGAAGATTGTACCGATAATTTGAATTTTGCCCAAAAAGCCGCAATGATTATTCGCCATGCCACAGAAACAGACTTACCAGAAATTGTAGCCATTTATAACGCTGCTGTTCCCACACGCATGGCAACAGCCGATTTAGAACCCGTAACCGTAGAAAGTCGCATTGCCTGGTTTCAGGGAAGAGTACCTTCACAACGTCCCCTGTGGGTAGTAGAAATAGATGGGATGATTGCCGGATGGCTGAGTTTTCAATCCTTTTATGGTAGACCAGCTTACCATTCCACCGCCGAAATTAGTATTTACATTTCCCCAAACTTTCAAAAACGTGGTTTAGGAAAGTTACTTTTAGAAAAAGCAATTAATGAAAGTCCAAGTTTGGGGTTAAAAACTTTAGTTAGTTTTATTTTTGCTCACAATCAACCTAGTTTAAAACTATTTGCTAAATTGGGTTTTCAAAACTGGGGATATTTACCCAAAATAGCTGATTTAGCCGGCGTAGAAAGAGATTTAATTATTCTGGGTTTACGAGTTGGGGAAAAGTGAAATAGGTGATAGGTGACTGGTGATAGGTGACTGGTGATAGGTGACTGGTGATAGGTGACTGGGGACAGGAGGATAATATTAATTTTTGTCTATTCCCTGTTCCCTATTCCCTGTTCCCTAATAATTAACGAGAAGTTAAACTATCAAAGCGATATTCAGTACCAACCCTGAGTCTATTAGCATTGTACTCAGGAGACATCAACAGCGAAGAATTGTAAGGATTGGGTAAATCAGGGGTACGAAGATAAGGATCATTCTGTGCTTGCTGCATGATAACATCATGATACACAATGTTAACTAACTGACCATCTTTAGCTATTTCATTATCAGGAAAAGTAGTTCCGAACTTACCCCCAGGACCTAATAAAGAATCTACCTGACGCTGTAAACTGCCATTGTCATAAAAATTAGGATGATTGCGAAAATAAGCTCTATCGAAAGCATTGCTGGTTGATTCATAATTTTCTGTTTGCATCTCAGCAACTGCAACTACAGGAAATGTAGTAGTAGCAAGTAGTACCATCAACCCACCCAATCCAGGCAAATTTATACTCAAGTTTACAACTCCTCAATTTTTAGGCAAACTTGGGCAACTCTTAATTTATGCTTAATTTCAGAACTTTCATTAGTTCAACCTTTGGTGTAGCACAACTTTTAACGGTTTGTAATGTCGTATTCTACTGAAACATCCAACCCATCGGATATTTGGGCAACCACTACTGATTTAACCACCCTGCGTCAGAAGTTACTAAATTTATTTTGCCAACTTGCTTATCAAGAAGGTGATTTTGTTCTTTCCTCTGGACAACGTAGTTCTTACTATATTAATGGTAAACAGGTTACACTCCACCCCCAAGGAGCTTTAGCTATAGGTAGGTTGATATTACATATTCTACCAGTAGATACACAGGCTGTCGCAGGTTTAACTCTGGGTGCTGACCCTATTGTTTCCGCTGTCAGTGTGGTTTCTGTCTATGAAAATCGCCCCATACCAGCGTTAATTATTCGCAAAGAAGCTAAGGGGCATGGCACAATGGCTTACATTGAAGGTCCTACTTTACCCACGGGTGCAAAAGTTGTAGTCCTGGAAGATGTAGTGACAACTGGCCAATCTGCACTGAAAGCAGTTGAACGTTTACAAGCAGCAGGTTATACCGTTGATAGGGTAATTTCTTTGATCGACAGACTTCAAGGAGGCGCAGAATTATATAAATCTGCTGGTTTACAGTTTGATGCGCTCTTTTCTATTCAGGATTTACAAGCAAGGTATCAGCAAATATAGGGGACTGGGGACTGGGTTAAATTATCCTTGATCTCCTGACTCCTGACTCCTATTTTAAGAGGTGAAATTATGTCTCAAAATACCATTAACTACATGATTCATAAATCCAATTTACGGGGTCATAGTAAAATTGATTGGTTGGATAGTTATCATACATTTTCCTTTAGTCATTTTTATGATCCCGACCGCATGGGATTCCGTTCCCTCAGAGTCATTAATGATGACAGTATTGCTGCTGGTGCTGGTTTTCCAACTCATGCACATCGAGATATGGAAATTCTCACCTATGTTTTATCAGGTGCAGTAGAACATAAAGATAGTTTGGGTACAGGTTCGGTGATTCGTCCAGGTGATGCTCAAATTATGAGTGCTGGTACAGGAATCATGCACAGTGAATTTAATCATTCCCAAACTGAAGAATTACACCTGCTGCAAATATGGATTTTGCCGGATCAACAACGTTTAAAACCAAGATATGAACAAAAAGCTTTTTCTGTAGAAGATAAAAAGGGAAAACTAAGGTTAATTGGTTCTCAAGATGGTCGTGATGGATCTATCACTATTCATCAAGATATTGATTTATATGCCTCTATCTTAGAAAAAGGTGATGTGATTAATTATTATGTTCAACTCTATCGTTATGCTTGGTTGCAAATAGCTACAGGTGAAGCAATCTTTAATGGAAAACAACTCCAAGCAGGTGATGGAGTGCAAATTACTGGAGAGCAGAAAATAGAACTGAGTACAAATCAGAACGCGGAAATTTTACTTTTTGACTTGGCTTAAATAGGGGTTGCTGAATAAACCTAAAACCTTGATATATCAAAGGTTAGAGGCTGATAAACACAGAAATTAGTGCAAGGGTTTTGAAGGGTATACCGGAAAAAGTGTGCATTTTTTGGGATTTCAAGAGATGGCAA
>NZ_BJCE01000083.1:0-21120 GCF_005402885.1 Sphaerospermopsis reniformis | reverse complement strand
GGGGGGATTTTAGAGTGTGATATTGTAGATAAGTAAAGTTTAGTAACAAATATTAAAAACTTTGATTAATAATACGTTGTCATCCTACACTACTGCGACTTCCTCGATTGAAACTGATTTGTATACCGCTGACACCAAGCCCAGAGGTATCCAAGAATTAGAGTCTACTCTTTCCTTGTTGCCTTCTCTACCAACGGCGATCGCAATTAACCAAATTTGGTTAGTATTTGCAGCGGCGGTGTTTTTGGTATCTGTACCAGTATTTATAGAAGCGCCCTTAGTGCGATCGCTACCTAGTCTGAGTTTAGTGATCACAGGATTTTGGATTTGGCTGAGTTTAAAATTAATGTCCCGACAGCAAACCTATCTGTGGGGCGATTTACTCTTAGGATTTAGCCTCAGTTGGTTAACAGGAGCGATTTACTGGGGTTGGTTACGTTGGGAACCCCTGTGGCACTTACCCATAGAATCAATCGGCCTACCCTTTGCGATATGGTGTTTGCGAAAAAACTGGGGTAAAGTCGGTAACTGGTTCTACCTGGGTTCTTTATTCGGCACAGTTTTAACAGATATATATTTTTACCTAGTAGATTTAATGCCTTTTTGGCGGCAGATTATGAGAACAGATGCCACGGGAGCTTCACAAATCTTAAAAAATGCTCTAGCACAAGTACAAACACCTTGGGGAGAAGGCTGGGCAATTATGTTAGCCTTAGCATTGTTAACAGTGGGGCTAGTATCTTTGGGTAACAAGCAACGGCATTGGTACGCCTTTGGTGGAGCAGTTTTGAGTACAATTTTAGTAGACAGTCTGTTTTTACTAGCTGCGATTCTGGCCTGAAATTCTTAACCATCTAAGAGCAAAAATTAGCAACAAGTTGGTAATAAGTTTGTAACAAATTTTTACAAAGTCAAATCCCAGAAAAAACACTAATGTGGTAATAGCGAGTAATACCCAAATTTTCAACTTCAATTACAGCTAAGTTGGGTAGTTCACTAAGCTGTATATTAGTTTTTGATGACTGCTGTGTGTTAATTCAGCTATTAGCTATTAACCAGAGCATGAAGTCAGAGGCAATCGGTAATCAATCAGCCTGAACTTCAGCAGGGTGAAATAATTACCTCATAACTCGCACTTATGCCCCTAGTTAACAGCTTGTAGTTGAAAGCTTTTATTTCTGTTGGATGGAAAGAGGTAGAAAAATCGTGAAAGGATTAGTACGTTTATTAACAGTTTTTAGTTTGTTGCTAGGCTGCTGGGGATTACTGGGAACAACCCAGATAGCCCAAGCTGCGAGTTTTAGCAACCTGGCTTTGCCTCAAGTCCAAGTTTTGGCAATTGCACGCCAAAACAAGGCAGATCAGAAGCTGGCAACAGAATTTGGTAAAAAAATTGATTTGAATAATACCAATATTGCCGCTTTTCAACAATATCCAGGGCTTTATCCCACCTTGGCTAAAAAAATCATCAAGAATGCGCCTTACAAGAGTGTAGAGGATGTATTGAATCTGGAAGGATTGAGCGATCGCCAAAAAAAGACCCTACAAGCTAACTTAGGCAACTTTACCGTCACAGAATACGAGCCTGAGTTTAACGAAGGTGATGATCGTATTAACAACGGTATCTACAGATAACCCTGATTGGTGATTGGTGATTGGTGATTGGTGATTGGTGATTGGTAAAAAGTTCATTACCCATTACCCATTACCTGTTACCCATTACCCATTACCCATTACCCATTACCCACCTTCCCTAACCTTGTCTCAAATAGATATACCTAACCAATTTGATGTATTAGTAGTCGGCGCTGGTGCTGCTGGACTATATACAGCACTGTGTCTACCAGAATCCTTAAAAGTTGGCTTAATTACTAAAGAAACTGTTACCTTATCCGCCAGTGATTGGGCGCAAGGTGGTATTGCTGCTGCCGTATCCCCAGAAGATTCACCACAATTGCATATTGAAGACACCTTAAAAGCCGGTGCTGGTTTGTGTGACATCAAAGCAGTAGAATTTTTAGCCGAAAAAGCTCCTAGTTGTATTCAATCCTTAGTTAACTTGGGTGTAGCTTTTGACCGTCATGGAAACACCCTAGCTTTAACCTTAGAAGCTGCCCACTCCCGTCATCGGGTTCTCCACGCCGCAGACACCACAGGTAGGGAAG
The DNA here is from genome assembly GCF_005402885.1 of Sphaerospermopsis reniformis. Taxonomy (NCBI): domain Bacteria; kingdom Bacillati; phylum Cyanobacteriota; class Cyanophyceae; order Nostocales; family Aphanizomenonaceae; genus Sphaerospermopsis; species Sphaerospermopsis reniformis. The sequence goes on along the minus strand of NZ_BJCE01000083.1, from coordinate 18,955 downwards.
TAACCACTACCCTCACAGACCAAGTATTGCGTCGTCCAAATATCCAAGTGATTCAGCAAGCTTTGGCTTTGTCCTTGTGGATAGAACCAGAAACAGGTCGCTGTCAAGGAATCAGCTTGTTTTATCAAGGTAAGGTGACATGGGTAAAGGCTGGTGCTGTAGTTTTAGCCACTGGTGGAGGCGGTCAAGTATTTGCCCAAACTACTAACCCTGCGGTGAGTACAGGTGATGGTGTAGCTATAGCATGGCGGGCGGGTGCTATCATTCGTGATCCAGAATTTGTCCAATTTCATCCTACAGCTTTAACAAAACCAGGACGTTTTCTCATTAGTGAAGCGGTACGGGGTGAAGGAGCGCACCTAGTGGATAACGAAGGACGACGTTTTGCTTGTGATTATGATCCAGCAGGTGAACTTGCTCCGCGAGATGTGGTAAGTAGAGCTATTTTTAGTCATCTCCAACGTACCGCAGATGATCTTGCTACTGCCAATGTTTGGTTAGATATGCGCTCTATCCCTGCTGAGAAAATTCGGCAACGGTTTCCTAATATTATTAAGGTTTGTCAGCATTGGGGGATTGATGTTTTTCATCAACCGATTCCTGTAGCTCCTGCTGCTCATTACTGGATGGGTGGTATTGTCGCAGATTTACAAAATCGCACTAATATTCCTGGTTTATATGCTGTGGGAGAAACTGCTAGTACGGGAGTTCATGGTGCTAATCGTTTAGCTAGTAATTCTTTGTTGGAATGTATTATATTTGGGGCGCAGATGGCTGATTTACAGATGGAAGTACCGCCAGCAGAGGTTAAAGCCAAGGTTAAAGATTTGCACCCTAGTCCTTTGTTTTGTAATTTATCTGTCAGTGAGTGGGAAAATCAACAGGCACAGTTAGAAAATATCAGGAAGAAATTACCGCGTTTAGTCTGGCAAAGTGCTGGTATTTGTCGAGAACAATCAAGTTTAGAAAATGCGATCGCTACCATTGAATCTTGGCAGCAGGATTTTACGAGTTTGCCTTTAAGTCAATTCTTGCAAAGTTTACAGCCTACAGCAACAGCCAGTTTTAACCTACCAAATATTGACCAACAATTGCGGCTTTGGGCAGAAACTCGTAATTTATTAGATGTAGCTTATTTAATTCTTAAAAGTGCTGCTTTTAGAACTGAAAGCCGGGGCGGACACTACCGCTTAGATTATCCCCAACCAGACCCTGATTGGCAAGTACACACGATGATCCAAAATCATCACTGGTGGAAATCTCAATTCATATCACCAGCTTATCAGAAAAGCGAGTGAGCCAAAACCACTGAGGCATTCAAAAAGTGCCAGCTTTTATGAGGTGGCAACTGAAAAACCTTGCACTTAATTCCTACTTAAAGAAAAAATCGTTCCTATCCAACTCTTGAAACTGTCACCGTGGCGTAGCACCTGTCACCTGTCACTGGTCATTCACAGATAACTTTTTCAGCAAACCCTAGATACAAAATCAAATCCCTAACTTTAGCGTTAAGCTTAGTTAGGGAAAAATTTTAGATGAATTATTGCGCTAGTTTACCGAAAATACTTGAAGTTTTGCGGTCCTGTATAACCAGTAATTTTGGCAAGTTCGTTTAAATTTTGTACACCACTATAGATTTGACCATTAATCACCCAAGAAGGGAAACCTTGAATTTTTGCAGCTTGACACAATGCTGGCTTACCTTTAGGACTGTCTGCTGCACACTCCACAGCTATATTATCGTCGATAATCTTATAAGCTTCTTTACCAAAGAGCAGCTTTTGTTCGTGGCAATGAGGACACCAATAAGCTACATATTCCTTAGCGCCTACTTTGACTAAATGTTCTGCTAAAGCAATTTCTGACTCTCCCGAAGTTGTAGTAATTTCCCAACCAAATGCAGGGTTAGGATTTTCCTTGGGAGCAAAGGCCGAAATTCGCTGAGGACCATCCGCATCTCCTACAGTGCCATCGGCATTAATACCAGAATAAACTCCCAAGGTGGCAATTAGCGTCACCATCCCGACAATAATAGCGGTAAAGAAGATTTGTCCGATATCTTCCCAATCACGTCCTAAAATCGTGAGGGTAAGCATACTCAAAGCAAACAAAGCCGAAGCGATGCAGTACCAACATAAAGCTTTGAGTTCAAATGCCAGGACATACATTAAATATGCACTAAATACAGTCATGGCGATCGCTCCCACCAACAGCAACCACCAAGTCAGCAATTCTATTTGTTTAGCGTTTTTGATCTTGTCTTTTTCCCCTGATTTTAATGCTAAGGGAGCTAAAGCCAATACGAACATACCCACGTATGCCAGCAAGCCAAACAAAGCTAAAGGTTGACCAAAAACAGTCCCCCAAGGGCTAGAAAGTACATCAGCACAACCTTTTACAGCTTCAGGATTATTACAAAGAGGACTACCTCCGGTGAGCTTTTCAAAGGTGAGATAACCTGTATTCAGAATACCAAATCCGGCGATCGCCCCAATTAACGGACGCGACCATTTATGAATCCAAGGAGTAGAACGACGACGAATCATAATTGGTGATTGGTGATTGGTAATTGGTGATTGGTGATTGGTGATTGGTGATTGGTGATTGGTGATTGGTGATTGGGAAAATACAAATAATTTCCCCCTGCTCCCTGCTCCCTGCTCACCTGCTTCTTCCCAGTCCCCAGTCCCTAAGAATGTAACTTGACTGAGGAACTTGATTTAGTTTCACCTTTAGAATTCCAAGTGCGATGAGCAGCTTCCACAAATTGACTGACGCGAATTGGATCAATGGGTTGGGAAATTTGCCCGTGACGTTTTAAAGAACTGGAAACAATCACACCATCAGCAGCTTGCATTAGCGTACCCACATTTTCCCAATCAGCACCGCTACCGATAAAAACTGGTGTACCAGCAGCCGCACCACTAGCTAATTCTAGATCCTCTAAATTGGGAGGGCTACCAGTTGCCCAACCTGATAAAATTACCCCATCTGCTAAACCTCTTTCTATTGTGTCTTTCACAGCCACAGTCAGGTTAGGAGAACTTAAAGGACGGGCGTGTTTAACTAGCACATCAGCCAAAATTTTGACATCAGAACCTAATTCTCTACGATAGCGTAGTAATTCATGTGCCTCCCCTTCAATTAATCCTTGGTCAGTGGCCATTACCCCTGTGAGGACATTAACCCGGATAAATTGGGCTTTTACACAACTGGCGATCGCCATTGCACTTTTGCCATCATTTCTTAAAACATTTAAACCCACAGGTAAAGTTACTAAATTCTGTATCTGCTGTACTACCACCGTCATAGCACTGACAACAGCGGGATCAACTTGATTTTTAGTAAAAGGAGCATCAAAAAAATTTTCTACAATTAAGCCGTCTACCCCTCCACTGGCAAGGGCTGTAGCTTCTTGTTCAGCACGGTCAATTACCGCTTTCAGGCTACCTCCCCAACGGGCTGAGGTAGGTAAGGGTAGCAGATGAACTACGCCAATAATCGGTTTGCAAGTTTTGAATAGTTGATATAAGTCCACGTCTTTAATTTGAAGATGGCATTGTTCAGAGTTGAAAAATTAGTATTTAGCTATCAGTAATCAGTAATCAGCTAAATGATACCAATAACAAAGATTCAAAATTTTGAATTGGCTACAAATTACGCCAATACAAAAAAGCCAACTATTGCTCAAGTCCTGTCATTCTCTGTATTTCATCTCCAGACTGAAAGCTGAAAGCTGATAGCTGAAGGCTGATAGCTGATTGCTATACTGATATGCTTTGGCGTGTTATTCAGGATTTAATAAATCTCCTCATGCTGAAGATGTAAATTGTCGTTAAACCTTTCATAAGATATGTTAAGATAAAATATGGCTACAAGAGGAGTTTGCCACTCACAAGACGCAAGGCCGCTTCCCGTTGTTTAGGTTGATAGCTGTCAGTACATTACAGCACTAGCCTGAAGGTAGGGCAGCAATACTGCTTTATGGGCTTAGTCGCGTTAGCGATTTCCCGGAGGGTAGCGACTTCTCACCAACAGCCCTTTGGGCGGCTTCCCGATGGGTAAATTAACAACGCACACGCTGGGGTAATGTAAAATACCATTAAGCGAATCGTTAAAAAATATTAACAGTGTCTAAACTACCCAAAGACACCTAAATTTACCCTGGGAAACAAAATAACAAAGACATCATAGCATAACCACTATCATGAACCATGAATAGGGTTATATTTCAATGGGCATTTGCTGACAGTGGCGAATAGTCACTGTAAAATCCTAGTTATGGTGCGGGAAAAAGCACCTAGTTTAATGTTTGTAATGTTTGAAGAAAAGAGAAAAAAATTGAAGATTTTTTCAAAATATGGGTGACAAGCCAACGATTGCGATTTCACACCTGGGCTGCGAGAAAAACCGAATAGATACAGAACATATGTTAGGGCTGTTGGTAGAAGCAGGTTATGGTGTAGATTCAAATGAAGAGTTAGCAGATTATGTAATAGTAAATACCTGTAGTTTTATCGAAGCTGCCAGGGAAGAATCAGTAAGAACATTAGTAGAACTGGCAGAAGCCAATAAAAAAGTAGTGATTACTGGTTGCATGGCGCAACATTTTCAAGAACAATTATTGGAAGAGTTGCCAGAAGCAGTAGCGGTAGTTGGCACAGGAGATTATCACAAAATAGTCAATGTGATTGAGCGAGTAGAACAGGGAGAGCGAGTTAAACAAATTAGCTCCGAACCCACCTACATAGCTGATGAAACCACACCACGCTACAGGACAACAACCGAAGGAGTAGGATACCTGAGAGTTGCCGAAGGATGTGATTATCGTTGTGCATTTTGTATAATTCCTCATTTGAGAGGAAACCAGCGATCGCGTACAATTGAATCAATAGTAGCCGAAGCAGAGCAGCTGGCAGCGCAAGGGGTACAAGAGATAATTCTCATTTCCCAAATCACCACTAACTATGGATTAGATATTTACGGCAAACCAAAGTTAGCGGAACTCATTCGTGCCTTGGGGAAAGTAGATATACCCTGGGTGAGAATGCACTATGCTTATCCTACGGGACTAAGCCCAGATGTAATTGCGGCAATTCAAGAAACATCTAATTTCCTACCTTATCTAGATTTGCCGTTACAGCATTCTCATCCAGAGATACTTCGCGCCATGAATCGTCCTTGGCAGGGTAGAGTCAATGACGGAATTATTGAGCGCATCAAAACCGCCTTACCATCAGCAGTGCTGCGAACGACATTGATAGTTGGTTTTCCTGGAGAGACAGAGGAACATTTTCAGCATTTACTAGAGTTTACAGAACGACATGAATTTGATCATGTTGGTGTGTTCACCTTTTCTCCAGAAGAAGGAACACCAGCTTATAACCTACCCAATCAATTACCACAAGAATTGATGGTAGAACGACGCGATCAAATCATGGCATTACAACAACCTATTTCTCTCCGTAAAAATCAGGAGGAAGTCGGGAAAATAGTTGATGTCCTGATTGAGCAAGAAAACCCCGGAAGTGGAGAGTTAATTGGCCGTTCCGCCAGATTTTCCCCAGAAGTTGATGGTCAAGTCTATGTTACAGGCGAAGCCAGACTAGGAACAATCGTACCAGTCAAAATCACCAGTGCTGATGCCTACGACCTCTATGGTGAGGTGGTGAATGGTGATCGGTGACTGGGGACTGGGGACTGGGTAAGAAGCAGAGGAAAATTATTTGTATTTTTCCCAATCACCAATCACCAATCACCAATTACCCATTACCCATTACCTAACTTACAAAATATACCAATTCTCTAAAATTCGGCGACTGATTAAAGTCCTCAAACCCAGATTCGGTCGGACTGCCATAATTATAAATTATGAATTACGTATCCCTAACCGGACCGAAGGAAATATTACGAATTGGTATTAAGTATTCGGCTTACAAGTCCAAAATTCACAATAAAGAAAATCTAGGAGAATTAATGAATCTTACCTTTCAAGAACTAGGCATTTCCCAAGAGCGTGTTGAACAATTAGAAAAAATCGGCTTCACCGCACCTACCAACATTCAAATGCAAGCGATTCCCCAACTTTTGGCGGGTCGTGATGTAGTGGGTCAATCCCAAACAGGTACAGGGAAAACGGCTGCTTTTTCTTTGCCCATGTTGGAAAAATTGGATGTAAGTAAAAGAGCAGTACAAGCCTTAGTTTTAACACCGACTCGTGAATTGGCGATGCAGGTTCATGATGCCATTTCCCAGTTTATGGGTGATGATGGTTTGCGTGTTTTGGCTATCTATGGTGGTCAGTCTATTGACCGACAAATGATGCAGCTAAAACGTGGTGTTCATGTAGTTGTCGGTACACCAGGACGGGTAATAGACTTGTTGGAACGTGGTAGTTTAAAGCTCGACCAAGTGAAATGGTTTGTTTTAGATGAAGCCGATGAAATGTTGAGCATGGGTTTTATTGATGATGTCATCAAAATATTGTCCCAAGCTCCCGAAGATCGGCAAACGGCTTTATTCTCGGCAACTATGCCCCCATCTATTCGCCAGTTGGTGAATAAGTTTTTAAACTCTCCGGTGACTGTCACCGTTGAGCAACCAAAAGCTGCACCCAATAAAATCAACCAAGTAGCTTACCTAATTCCTCGACACTGGACAAAGGCTAAAGCTTTGCAACCTATTTTGGAAATGGAAGATCCAGACACAGCTTTAATCTTTGTCCGCACCAGACGCACAGCCGCAGAATTGACCAATCAATTGCAAGCTGCTGGTCACAGTGTAGATGAATATCATGGTGATTTATCCCAACAAGCACGGGAAAGATTATTAACTCGTTTCCGTAATGCCCAAGTACGCTGGGTGGTAGCTACTGATATTGCGGCACGGGGTTTAGATGTGGATCTGCTTTCCCACGTGATTAACTTTGACTTGCCTGATAGTGTAGAAACCTACCTGCACCGGATCGGCAGAACTGGTCGCGCTGGTAAAGAAGGTACTGCGATTTCTTTGGTACAACCATTTGAACGTCGTAAGCAACAGGCATTTGAACGCCATAACCGTCAAAGCTGGCAGGTGTTAACAATTCCTACCAGAGCGCAAATTGAAGCTCGACACATTCAGAAATTGAAAGATCAGGTTTCTGAAGCTTTAGCAGGTGAACGGTTGGCTTCATTCTTGCCCATTATTAGCGAATTGACTGAAAAATATGATGCTCAGGCGATCGCAGCAGCAGCTTTACAACTGGCTTACGATCAAACCCGTCCCGCTTGGTTGCAAAATGGTGTAGATGTTCCTGATGAAGAACCTACTCCCAAACCCAAACTCAACAAACGTCGTGATGGCGATCGCTCAGAACGCAATTTTGGCGGTGACTACAACGAGCGTTCTGGAGGTAATCGTGGACGTTCCTGGTCTAAGTCTGACAGAAATGGCGATGAAGGAAGGCCTACACCCAAACCCAAACTACGGAAGGAACGCCAAGAACGCTATGACCGTCATGAGTCTCCTGTTTTACCAGGTAATCAAAAACAGGTGTAGGTGATTGGTGATTGGGGACTGGTGATTGGTGATTGGTGATTGGTGACTGGGAAAATACAAATAATTTCTCCCTGCTCCCCATCTGCCCACCTCCCCATCACAGTTAATAAAGTTCAATTTTTCCAGGGTTGAGTAATTTGATCTATTTCGTCAAACTCATCCTTGGTCATGTTCCAACCTAAAGCGCCAACGTTCTGTTTTACTTGTTCGGGGTTTTTGACTCCCGCAATGGGTATCACGTTCCCCTGGGCAATTAACCAGTTAAGGGCTACTTGGGCAGGGGTACGATCATATTTATTACCGATTTTTTGCAATAAAGATAAAACTGGGGCAATTTTATTTAAACCATCTTGACTAAATCGCGGGTCTATGCTTCTAGCACCTGTGGGTTTATAAGAGGTGGTGTATTTACCTGTTAATAATCCCTGAGCTAAGGGACTATAAGCTAATATTGTTACACCTAATTCACGGGCTGTCTGTAAAATCTCGTTGCTTTCAATTTGCCTTGTTAACAGAGAATAACGCACCTGGTTAACTGCTAGGGGTATTCCCCTTGCGGATAATATTTTGTGTACATTTCTCATTTCTGAGGCAGAATAATTACTGACACCTATTGCCCCAATTCTTCCCTTCTGTACCTCATCTGCTAAAGTGTTCATCAAAGTTTCTTGAGAGAGAAAGAATGTAAATGGCCAGTGAACTTGGTATAATTCTATTCTTTCTAATTGGAGACGTTTTAGACTTTCTGTTAACGCTTCAGAAACAGATTTTCCGTCCCAACGCCAAGGTAAAGGACCGAATTTAGTAGCAATTTGTACTTTTTGGGATGTTTGTTTGATGAACTTGCCTAAAAACTGTTCTGAAAGTCCTAAACCGTAAACTTCCGCAGTATCAAAGAAAGTGACACCTGCATCTACAGCAGTGGTAAAAGCTGCTTGCAGTTGTTCTTCTCCGTAATTATCCCCATAGTTCCAAAAAAGTTTATCACCCCAAGCCCAAGTTCCTAAACATAAAGGGGGAACGGTTAAGCCAGTTTTACCTAATGCGATCGCTTCCATTTTGCTAAAATAGATTTTAGTTACATTTCTTTACAGATTTAGTTTAACGTTTTATCTAAACTTGTTCAGGTGACTCCACAGTGGTTGAACATTTCGGTTTATCTTGATTAATGACAGGACTGACGCAAAACAGAACGAAAGTAGGGGTAATTCATGAATTACCCCTACGTAGGAATCAGATTTTTATTCCAATCTTGCATGAGTCCTAAATGAAATTAAATTCTGTAAACAATACAAAACAGTAGTTATGGCAGGTGATATTTTCGATACCCCAAAAGACTCCCTAACCGTACCCAAGGTCAACATACCGACTATGTTTAGGTTAGGGTTTTTTCAGATGGGGTTGAGTATGATGTCTATTTTGACTCTGGGGGTACTCAACCGAGTCATGATTCAAGAAATCGCCATTCCGGCGACAATAGTAGCTATAGTGTTAGCTATACCTGCTTTTGTCTCTCCGACGCGAATTTTATTTGGACAGATATCTGATGCTAAACCGTTGTTGGGTTATCATCGTACAGCTTATGTGTGGATCGGGGCGGCAATATTTGCGATCGCTGCTTTTTTAGCAGTACAAGTAATTTGGCAGTTAAACGCTATCAGTGGTGATAGTTGGGTGTGGACAACTCAAGCGATCGCTTGGACAGGAGTTTTAGGTTTAGTTTTTGCTATTTATGGTTTAGCAATTTGTGTTAGTGGTACTGCATTTGCCGCATTATTAGTAGATATTTCCGAAGAAGATAACCGTTCCCAAGTTGTTGGTATTGTCTGGTCAATGCTAATGGTTGGTATTGTTGTAGGAGCAATTGTTAGTTCTAGTTTATTAAAACAATTGGATGGAAATGCACCTTTAGAGACTTTACAATCTGCCATTAATAGATTATTTCTAATTGTTCCTAGTGTAGTATTTCTTTTCTCTATTATTTCTACTGTAGGTGTAGAAAAAAAATATTCTCGCTTTTATCAACGTTCCACACCAGGAAACCGAGAAGATAGCATTAGTTTAGGTGCAGCTTGGTCAATATTAACAGCTAGTCCGCAAACAGGTTTGTTTTTTACCTTTTTATTGGTAATGACAATTAGTTTATTTATGCAAGATCCAATTTTAGAACCTTATGCGGGTGAAGTGTTTAAAATGCCTTTGGCTGAAAGTACCAAACTTAATGTTTTTTATGGTACGGGAATTTTAATAGCTTATGGTGTAACTGGCTTTTTCATTGTGCCACGTATAGGTAAACGCAAAACAATTAAACTAGGCTGTATTTTAGTAGCTTTTTCCGCTTTATTATTAGGATTTTCCGGGTTTTCTGGTAATGCCAACTTTTTAAAATTTGGTTTAGTAATATTTGGTTTATCTACCGGTTTTGTCACCACTGGCGCAGTCAGTTTAATGTTAGATTTAACAGTAGCAGAAGCCGCAGGTACTTTTATCGGTGCATGGGGATTAGCACAATCTATATCTAGAGGAATAGCTGTAGTCATTGGTGGTACTGTTTTAGATATTGGTCGCAATTTATTTACCAATAATTTAGTATTAGCTTATGGTATGGTTTTTGTTTTAGAAGCTTTGGGAATGATCATTTCTCTGTGGTTTTTAAACCGGGTAAATGTGACAGAATTTCAAACCAATACTAAACAAGCTTTAGCTTCGGTTTTAGAAAGTGATTTAGATTAGGTGATTGGTGACTGGTGACTGGTGATTAGGTATAATTAGCCAATGACTAATGACCAATAAATAATTACGAATTACGAATTAACAATGAATGATTTTTGGAATACGATTTTAGATTTTTCCCAAACTATTACAACCAGAGTGGGAAAACAATTAATGCAGGATTTTGGTAAAGTTCAAGCATCTCAAAAAGCTGATGGAACTTTAGTTACTCAAGCTGATAAATGGGCAGATCAAGAAATTAGAGATGCTATAGCTTCTACTTTCTCAGGTTACGGAATTTTAAGTGAAGAAAGTGATAAAACTTTTCCTGATACAGAATGGTGTTGGGTAATTGATCCTTTGGATGGGACAACAAATTTTACCAGGGGTATTCCTATCTGGGCAATTTCTTTAGGTTTACTTTATCAAGGTACGCCCATTTTCGGTTATGTTCATGTACCACCATTAAATCAAACCTTTCATGGTTTTTGGGCTGGTTCATCAGGGTTACAAACGCCAACAGGAGCATTTTTAAATAACCACCCCATTCATACCAGTAAGGATGATCCGAGTGGAAATCATTTTTTTAATCTTTGTTCTCGCAGTACGGGAATTATTCAACCGGGTTTTCCTTGTAAGTTGCGGATGTTGGGAGTTGCAAGTTACAACTTTTTAACTGTTGCGACTGGTGCAGTTTTGGGAGGTGTGGAAGCGACTCCCAAAGTTTGGGATATTGCAGGTGCTTGGGTAATTTTACAAGCTGCTGGTGGTTGTTGGATATCTTTGAAAGATCAACCTTTTCCATTAATAGCAGGTGTTGATTATAGCGATCGCTCTTTTCCGACAATGGTTGTCAGTGATTCAAAAATTGAATCTGTGTTTACACCATTTCTTAAAGGTGTTAAATTGTAGTATTAGCAGGACTTACGCAACACAAAACGAAAGTAGGGGTAATTCATGAATTACCCCTACATAAGAATCAGATTTTTAGTTAAATTTTACCTAAGTTCTAATCAGAAATAACGAACCACAGAGACACAGAGAACACAGAGAAATGAAGATTTGAAATAATAAAATAAAAAAGGTAGGTGCTATGGCTAAAATGAAAATTCTGCAAGAAGATCAATCTTATACTTTTCGGTCTTATTTTGAGTTACCTTATGAAGCAGATGATATTTTAGCTGAATTTAATTACTCTCTAATTAAAAAGCACCTATCTTTACCACAAACCAAGCAGGAATTTCAAGAATTACCAGCACTCAAACAAAGAATAGATGATATTTTACCTTTTGTTAGTTTGAGTAATGAAACTGCAAGAAGGGAAACTTTAGTATCTCCAATTTTATTAGAGGTAATTCGTTATTGTCATTGTCAAATGCGAATTGAATACCCTCTTGCTATTAATAATCAACTCAAGGGGAATCTTGATTATCTTTTACGGTTAAATAATAATTTCTTGGTTATCGAAGCTAAAAATGATGATTTGACTAGAGGTTTTACACAATTAGCTGTGGAATTAATTGCATTATCTCACATTCAGGAAAAGAGTATTTTGTATGGTGCTGTGACTATTGGTAATGTTTGGCAATTTGGTAAAATTGATAGTAGTCAACAACAAATAACCCAAGATATTAATTTGTTTAAAGTTCCTGGAGATGTAGATATTTTGGTTAGTTCAATTATCGGTATTTTACAAGAAATAAATAACTAATCACCATTTACCAATCACCCATTACCAATTACCTATTACCAAATTATGAAAGCACTTTGGTTAGAAAATAAAGAATTACAATTAAAAACGGATATTCCCATTCCCCAACCCCCAAAGGGAGAAGCTTTAGTAAAGGTTGTACGTGCAGGTATTTGTAACACTGACTTAGAATTACTCAAAGGTTATTATCCCTATGCAGGTATTTTAGGTCATGAATTTGTAGGAATTGTAGAAAAAGGTTCAGAACATTTAATAAATAAAAGAGTTGTTGGTGAAATAAACGCTGCTTGTGGTTATTGTCGGTTTTGTCTGCGGGGAGAACCTACCCACTGTGAAAATCGCACGGTTTTAGGTATTGTTAATCGTAATGGTGCTTTTGCTGAATATCTGTGTTTACCTGAAAAAAACCTGCATCTTGTCCCAGAAAATGTTTCTACAGATGCAGCAACTTTTACTGAACCTATTGCAGCAGCTTTAGAAATTCAAGAACAGGTAAAAATCATTCCAGATGATAGAGTTTTAGTTGTAGGAGATGGAAAATTAGGACAATTAATAGCGCAAACTTTAGCGTTAACTGGTTGTGATTTATTAGTAGTAGGAAGACACAAAGATAAATTAGCAAACTTGGAAAATAGAGGAATAAAAACAGGTTTAGTTGATGATATAAAAGATAGAAGTTTTGATATTTCTGTAGATTGTACAGGAAATCCTGAAGGTTTTGCTACTGCACGTCGCGCTTTACGTCCTAGAGGTAAGCTAGTTTTAAAAAGTACCTACGCTGGTGATTTAAGTGTGGATATGTCCTCCTTAGTGGTAGATGAAATTACCCTGATAGGTTCTCGTTGTGGTCCCTTTTCTCCAGCATTGGAATTATTAGCAAAAAATCAGATAGATGTTACATATTTGATTCAAGCAGATTATCCCTTGAGTGAAGGTTTAGCTGCTTTTGCAAAAGCACAAACTAAGGGAGTTTTAAAGGTGTTGTTAGAGATGAATTAGTTGATAATTGATAATTGATAATTGACAATTGATAATTATGTTGTTCAAGTTTTAAATCGTCAATTATCCAATGTTAATTTTCTATTAGACCTCTCCGAAAAAGAATGTAGAGACGTTGCATACAAATTCTCTACAAGGGTTCTGGAAACCGCATATTTAATTTCTGGAGATGTCTATTGTTGAAGGAAAATCTCACATTGATTCTGCACCTTTGGTAACTAAACGTTTAAATAAAGCTGCTGACGAACCAGTTTCTCTTAATACAGCAGTTGTTGCAACATCTATATATGATTGTTCAATAAATGCTAGGTCAATCATGCAAATTTTACCTAAAGCATCTTTTAATTCCTCGGATTTTTCTTGTGCTTTGAGTTTTTTTCCATCCTTTAAACTTTATCAAGTTATCCAATAAATACGTACAAATACGTACTTTACAAACAGATAGGTTTTTAAGTAGCCTTTACTGTCTGGTTGTAATTTATCTGGTTGTAATTTAACTGACAAAGTTGAGGAAGTTGTGAAAATGGCAAAAATTGTTACAAATATTTTTAGTGTATCTGGGAAAAATAACCTGCTGATTGTCTAATATTTTTCAGAATCAAAATTTTTATGGGGTTGATGATCTTTACAACCTATTGCTTCTTCTGTATTCGCAATATAAGGATTTACTGTACATTTAAGACGATAATTATTAGTAAAAAATTGGCAATTATGACAGGGAATTTGGTGCATTTTTTTGGCTGTTTTTACAGTTTCTTTTGTCGCTGTCCATAAATTCAACAACATCATAATTATGGTTGTCCAAGCGACGACAAAACAAATGGGAATTAAAAATGGCTGTATCCCATGAATGAGAAAAGATACAAAATTTAACATGGCAATAGTCAATACAAGTGAGGAGTTAGGAACTAATATAACTCCTAACTCCTCATTGATCACTTCTTGCTAAAGATATATTAAAGTGACTGGGGACTGGGGACTGGGGACTGGGGACTGGGGACTGGGGATAATATTAACTCTTGCCTTTTGCCTTCTGTTCCCTGTTCCCTGTTCCCTGCTAACTGTTAAATTCCTGCGTGTCCTAATGCTAAACCTGTAACTAGCATTCCGAATACTAGAAAAGGTTGGGCGCTGGCTTGGTATTTGACATCATTTGCTATAGGATCACGTAAGAAATACATATCCTGAAAAGTGATTTGGGGAATGATTAATAATACCAAAATTGCGGCGTACAAGTTCTCATGGATGCTGACGAGATAACCTGCAACTAAACCTTGGAATAAGTCAATCATGACTACACAAATTAAGGCCGCAGTTTGGACACCAAACATAACTGGTAGGGATTTTAAACCAAGTTGGCGATCGCCTTCTACACTTTTGAAATCATTAACAACCGCAATTCCCAAACCTGCCAAACTATAAAATAAGGTGAGAACTACAATTTTCCAATTTAACTCACCAAATAAAGCATGACCCGCCCACCAAGGTAATGCAATATAACTTGCACCTAAAGCATAATTTCCTAACCAACCATTTTGTTTTAATTTTAATGGTGGTGCAGAATAAATGTAGGCAATAAAAGAACCAAAAACCGACAATCCTAAAATATTAGGAAATGGATGACCTGCCCATAAATCTAAAGTGTAGGCTACACCATATCCTAATAATAGTAAAAGCACAAATTGGGTAACTACTTGTTTTTCGGAAATTGCCCCCGATGGAATAGGGCGGTAAGGTTCATTAATAGCGTCTATTTCCCGATCATAATAATCATTAATGGTTTGGGTATAACCAGTTAATAATGGACCAGAAAGCAACATACAAAGGGCTGCTTTTAGGACATTTTCCAAAGTCCAAGTATAGTTACCGGAAGACGCTGCACCACAAACAACACCCCAAATTAAGGGAATCCAGGTAATAGGTTTCATCAACTGTAAACGAATTTTCCAGATTGATGTTTCTCCTGGTGCTGCACCTTTCATTCCCAAAAGTTGACGAGTTTTCGCATTACGATCTTCTTTATTTGTAGCTTCCTGAATTGTTGTTTCTACAACCTCAGTTGGTTGAGAATTTTGATTTATCGGAGTTGATTCAGACATAAGATGTAATGGGTGATTGGTGATTGGTGATTGGTGATTGGTGATTGGTGATTGGTGATTGGGAAGAAGAAGAGTTATTACCCAGTCCCTAGTCACCAGTCCCCAGTCACCAGTCCCTAAAAAGAAATAATCAAATAACTATTTTGAAACTTTGCCCCGGTAACAGGTTTACCACTGAGGGCAGGGGGTAAGAAGATATTACGGCGATGATCTCCGGCTTCTATTGTGACTTCTGGACCCGATTGAGTGAGTTTGACTTGTTTTTTGTCAAAACCTGGTAAAAATAGCCGTACTTGGCGATTATGTACGTCTATTTCAATTGGTTTGGGTGCTTTTAATGCTTGCTCGACAAAGTTAGGTAAAGCATCTATCAAAGGTTGCCATTCACTGTTGAATACATCAGGAACTATGCTGATAGGTAGGGGTGAAAATTCTGCTGATAGATTGGTGCTTTGATCAGCAGATACTAAAATTGCGCCACCAATAGTTAAACCAACTTGTTGGGCAGTACCCCAAAGATAACGGGAACTGTCCACATCTATGGGATCTGGGGTTGTGACTAAAAATGCGGCAACTCGCTGAGGATCACCTAAAGCTGCTTTACCTTGATCAAGAAAATTATTAACTTGGTTAGTGGGTAGGGAGAAGTTATCAGCCGTCCAGTTAACATTAAATAAACTGGTAATCAGGGGTTGAATGAGGGGTGATTCAGAAATTGCTTTACCTAGATCGGAGTTGGCAAACAATTGTCTAAATCTTCGCACGTACCAGCTAAGAGATTCGGGCATTCCCAACATCCGCAAGGTGGCAGCGTCTCCAGCACCATCATAGATAATCGCGTCATATTTGCCACTGGCATCATATTCACGAATCGCATTGAGGGCGAGGGCGTTATCCATGCCTGGTAACACTACCAGTTCTTGTCCATAGACCTCTTTTAAAATCGGTGTACGGAGATATTGCGCTTCTAGTTTTTTTACTTCTTCCCAGTTGCGTTCTAGCAGTACAGATGCTTGAAACTGTACTGCTTGCAAGTTGGGAGCGATTTCTTGGGGGTCAGGAGAGAGAGTAGTTTCCAGTAAAATTGGCAACGTTGGTTCTGCTAATCCTGCTAAAAGTACCCGTTTGCCTTGGCTTGCCAATAGCTTGGCTGCGGCGATCGCAATTTTACTGCGAGCGATGCCGTTTTTGCCTAAAAATGTCAGTATCAAGGCCATTACGTGATTTCCAATTACCGCCTATTTGTTCAACTCCAACTTAGCACTTAAATAAAACAGCTAATCTACCTATATGGCTTTAATTTCATCCTCAAAGAACCAAGTGGAGGTATTGTCATCAAATTTGACTACAACACCAATACCAGCACCATCTGTAACTTTGTAACCTTCTATCACACCTACTTTACCTAGTTTTTGAGCGATAGGAGCAGATACGCGATCGCGCAAACGAACTACTTTAACCTTTTGTCCGATTTCCATGTCTAGTTAGAATCCAATAATCCAAATCTCAGTGTACCGGAATCTGCGACTTAGTTTGCAGTTAAGCTTTCAGAAATGTTGCTTTGATATTTATCGGATTTAACAGTTGTGTATGTTTAAATATATTTATTTATTTTATACTTCAACCAAATATATATAATCATGTTATAAATTTTAGATAAATCCTAAAATGAGTGACAATAAAATTACCCAATTACCGATTTATCCCAATCGTACCATAGAAAGAGAACAGCCTGTACAATTTGGTGAAATCTTGCTATTGGAGCGAGTCAAACGCATTTATTTAGATGAGTTAGGAGAGACTTCTTTAGGGGTAGGAGTTGTTAAACTGGTAATAGAAACATAACAGACAGCACCAGAATTAGCAAAACAGTTAATTGCCCAAGCCAACCAACAAATTAATGATACAACCCCACCTTCACCCAAAGAAACCATGCCCACAATGTATGATTTACCTAGGGAATTAATAGGAGAATCAGGGTTGCCGGACGAATTTCATTGTATACAAGCGGATTTACTGACGGAAACTTGTCAACCGACCAATTATCAAACCTCAGCGTCAACGTGCAGATAAACTAGCAGCAAAATTGCGTGATTTAGGAATAGATCCTGATAGTTTAGTAAATTAGGAAAAAACTATGACTACAACTGTAAAATTAACTGATTTTAAGATTGAATATCCTAGTAGTGATGGTGAACCAGTGGCAGAAACTTATATACATCTCTATGCAATTTTAACAACCTTAGAAGTTCTCAAACAATACCTTACAGGTAGACAAGCAACGGTACTGGCAAATCAATTTTTATATTATGCCCAAGGTTTTCCCAAATTAAGAATAGCACCAGATGTCATGGTCATTTTTGATGTGCCTTCTGGTGGTAGAGATAACTATAAAATTTGGGAAGAAGGACAAGTTCCTCAAGTAGTTTTTGAAATGACAAGTGCAGGAACTCAAAAACAAGATCAAGAATACAAGAAATTATTGTATGAACAATTAGGAATTTTAGAATATTGGTTATTTGATCCCAAGGGAGAATGGATAAATCAAAAATTACAAGGTTATCGTTTACAGGATGAGATTTATCAACCCATTACAGATAATTTATGTCAACCTTTGGGTTTGCGTTTAGAAGTAGAAGGGGAACTTTTAAGATTTTACCGTTTAGATACAGGGGATAAATTACTGATACCAACAGAACTTGCTGAACAGGCAAAAAATGAACGTAAACGGGCAGAAAGTGAACGTAAACGGGCAGAAAGTGAACGCCAACGGGCAGATAAATTAGCAGAAAAATTGCGCTCTTTGGGAATAGAGCCTGATACCTTATAATCAACGAACAATACCAAATTATCAACCTAAAATCTATGGCTTTAACCGCACAAGAAATAGAAGCATTAATGCCAGATTGCACCGAACTACTTAGCGATGAACCAGAAATGGAAAGTTCCTTACACTATACACAACTATTAATATTAGTAACTTGTTTAGAATGGTTGTGGAGAGATAGAGAAGATTTTTTCATTGGTGCAAATCTCACCATTTACTATAGCCGACAACAGTTAAAAAATCGAGACTTTAGAGGACCAGACTTTTTTCTTGTAAAAAATACTGAAAAACGTCCTCGTGCTTCCTGGGTAATATGGGAAGAAAACGGCAAATATCCCAATTTAATCATTGAATTACTTTCTGATTCTACAGCCAAAGTAGACAAGGGTTTGAAAAAACAGTTATATGCAAATCAATTTCACACACCTGAATATTTTTGGTTTTCACCTACGACATTAGAATTAGTGGGTTGGCGATTAGCAGGAAGTGAATATGAAAAAATCAACCCTTCTGAAAATGGCTGGTATTGGAGTCAAGAATTAGGATTGTATTTAGGAATTTGGGAAAATAAATTGAGGTATTTTAGCGTTGAAGGAAAATTAATACCCACACCTGAAGAGGCGAATTTAGAAGAAATTAGAAAAGTTGAAATTGAGCGTCAAAAAGTTGAAATTGAACGTCAAAAAGTTGAAATTGAGCGTCAAAGAGCAGATAAAGCTGAGAATAAAGCTGCTATTTTAGCTCAAAAGCTCAGAGAATTAGGTATAGAACCTGATAGTTTGTAATGAAAGTAATCTTTCTCAGTAAATACAGCAGATTACAGATCAATGAGGTACAGAATCAAAATTGAAACCTATACACAAAGCCTGTTTCACTCCTGACTCCTGACTTCTGCTGTATATCCCTGACTTTTCCAAGGAGTTGGGGATATTTGGTATAAATAGGGTTTGCTGAATAAACCTAAAACCTTGATATATCAAAGGTTAGAGGCTGATAAACAGGAAAAAAGTGCAAGGGTTTTGAAGGGTATACCGGAAAAAGTGTGCATTTTTTGGGATTTCAAGAGAT
>NZ_BJCE01000082.1:0-21178 GCF_005402885.1 Sphaerospermopsis reniformis | reverse complement strand
CCCCTAGCGCGTTTTGGGTACATATGTATATAATTGGTAATATTTTTCATCTTTGGTAGAACCACGGTATATTTTCCATTTACCGTTCTACCATTTTTCCGTTATATATTTCGGACAGGTCTAATAGTAAAGTAGATATATACTTGCTTTCTTATATTTCCCAAATTAGAGTATCGCATATAAGGGTTATTGTGCCAATTTGGGAAAATGTACGTTAAGGAATATACTCAAAAGATAAAACCTTTACTATGCTTAGGTTACAGACGCGACTGACTTGATTGATTTTTTTGATTATTAGTAGGGCAGAACTAGGTTGTAAAACCAACTTGCCCATAAATGATTGTTGGGGGAAGTGAGTCTGGGTACGGTAGAATCAACTTTTTAGACTACATATAGGATTCCTATTTGATTTTTGATAGCTTGCGTGGCGTAGCCATACAAGACTCAGTACAAACGAAAATTCTTCTTAACCTGTTAAGAGTTCCCTGCCTCTACGAAAATATGGCTTACGCCTCCCGTAAGGGATACATAACTCAAATCGGATCACTATAGTTGAATAAGATTCAAAAATTTGGTTCTTGCGGACATTATATGGAATCGAATAACAAATAAAACTCTGCTCTAGCCTATAATCCTTGCCACGCAATGGTTTTTAGTTTTTTATATTTCCTATAACCCTTTGATTTTAATGCCCTACCATAAAACCAACGCAAGAGCAAAAAATTTTAATGATAATAGTCGGAAATATTAGACAATATAAATATTGCACTAAGGCAGAACCAACCATGAGTGAAGTTAAGTCTACGAGTACACTACGCAGGGGAAGAATCTTCCCAGAAATTCAGTGGACCCAAGAACAGAAAGCTCAATGGCTTGCTGAACGCGAAAGATTGTACCAACGCTGTAAACTCATTTTTGACCAAGTACAACCAGAATTAATCAAAACTCACTACAACTGGTACATAGCAGTTGAGCCTGACAGTGGCGAATATTTTCTTAATGAAGATGCTTTTTTTGCTGCACAGAAGGCACATGAAAAATACCCAAATGTCAAGCTGCACGTTTTCCGCATCAACGAAACTGGGGTGTGTGGCAGAATATGATTTCGGGTAAATTTGGTGATGAGGATGAATTATTTTTTGAGATAGAGTTAATGGCTGCTGACGGTTTAGAACTACCAGTAGAAGCACTTTTTGATACAGGTTTTTCTTGGTGGCTGGCAATTAACAACCAGGATTTAGAAGCACTAGATTGGATGTATCTAGAACAACAAACAATGCTCACAGCCCAAGGAAATGCGGAATTTGACATTTATTTAGGAAAAGTGCGAATTGACGGACAAGATTTTGATATTCCCGTTCATGTAGGTCAAGGAATTTCAGAAATTTTACTAGGTCGTCAGTGGTTAAAAACTAGACGATTAGTAGTAGATATATCCTCTGGGCTGTTAACTTTGGGTTGACAGATAGAATATTGCAAGCAAATTTAATTACTGGACTTTAGACTAAAAGAAGAGCGATCGGTAAATAGTCAGTAAATCGAGAGACAGCAAAAAATCAAGGGATGCCTGTAAGAACAGACACCCCAATAGCGGAAAATGAAAAAAGCACAACCAATTCTCATATAACCGCTATGGATGTTTTTAGACAACTTATGGAATTCCGTCAAGCAGCTTATGATTGTTTATGTAGGGCAAAAGACGCAACATTTGAAATGACGGATGCAATATTGCTGACACGCAACGCCTACAGTCTGGCAGACTTATCGCTGTGTCCAGTATTCAGGCGTAAGTGGTCAAGTATTTATGAAACAACACAGGATACCAGACCACAGTTTATGGGGAGAACCACCACAATATTCAGGTCGGGGAAAACCAAGAGTACACGGTGATAATTTTTGAATTTTTTACTTTGCTTTTTTTCAACTCAGCTTCCCTGAGTCATTTTGTGCTTTTAGTCTAAAGTCCAGTTATTACGAGAAGAGAGCAGAATGATTATTAGTCTCATCAAAAGACTAGAAAATTGAAATTTTTTCCCTGTTCCCTGTTCCTTGTTCCCTGTTCCTTGTTCCCTGTTCCCTGTTCCCTATTGTTGATACTCTGCGGTCTGAAGACACGCAGATTCTTTAAGCTTACTTAAAAGGAATAGTCAATTATCCCCCTACACGCTCAAAACAACTACTTACGGATAAGTGTTGCAATTGCGCTTACTTTTATATTTTTTTTGGCTTTCTGAGTCCATCGAATTATGGCGGCATACACTCTGTATCTTGCCTTTGCTTGTTTACCCAGGCTACGGTCAAAGCCGAGAGAGATAAATCAGGGGTTTCTCCTGATCAAAATACTTCTTCGTGCAGATGGTTATTCTTACTCGCCCCTTGATTATACCATCACGGCGAATTAATTCGCCGTTGGCACTTCCTCCACTGTAAGATAGCCAAGTGGCTTCCGTGCCTTTCGGCGATTTTCTTGTGATTGCTGCTAATCAAATCCAAGATTACAGGTTAGACAAGCTGGAAGTGTCTATCAGGTCTGTTGAGAAGTAAAATTAACTCTGACTTGTCTATAACTTAATCCTGAGTTATTTCTAACTTTTTTCTGGGGATTCTGTATAGTAAGATTTAACCGGAGTCTTGCTGATTAGAGGAAGTGGCTTGAGGAGATTTTTCTATAAAGTTACTAACTGTACGAAATCAAATCTATACTTCACCCCCACTTTCACTGCTTTTGATATTAATTGACATTGATATAGCAGTGACTGAAAAGAATTGACTGCTTAATTTACCATTATTTCCCAGATAGAACCAAAAAATTCTAAAATCCGCCCATGACGCAACTAAGAGATTCTCTGCGCCGAACCAAAATTGTTGCTACTGTTGGACCTGCTACCAGTAGTCCAGAAATGCTGAAAGCAATTATTGAAGCGGGTGCAACGACACTGCGATTAAATTTTTCCCACGGCACTCATGCTGACCATCAGCGCAGTATCCGGTTAATTAGACAAACCGCTTTTGAACTGAATAGACCTGTAGCAATTTTACAAGATTTGCAAGGTCCAAAAATTCGCTTGGGACAATTTGAAAATGGTTTTATCATGTTGTCTAAGGGCGATCGCTTCACTTTAACAAACCGCCCAGTGGTAGGAACTCAAGAAATTAGCTGCGTTACCTACGATTATTTAGCAGAAGAAGTCCCCGTCGGTTCCAAAATTCTCCTCGATGACGGCCGGGTAGAAATGGTTGTTGAGGAAATTAACCGCGATAAAGGCGATTTACATTGTCGGGTTACAGTTGCAGGTAAACTTTCTAACAATAAAGGCGTTAATTTTCCGGGAGTTTACTTATCCATCAAAGCCATGACCGACAAAGACCGCGAGGATCTGATGTTTGGTCTAGATCAGGGTGTAGACTGGGTAGCACTTTCCTTTGTTCGCAATCCCCAGGATATTATCGAAATTAAAGAGTTAATTACCAGTACCGGGAAAAATGTTCCTGTAGTTGCCAAAATTGAAAAACACGAAGCGATAGAACAAATGGAAGCAGTTCTGTCTTTGTGTGATGGGGTGATGGTGGCTAGAGGTGATTTAGGGGTAGAATTGCCAGCAGAAGATGTACCTGTGTTGCAAAAGCGGTTAATTGCTACTGCTAACCGTTTGGGTATTCCCATCATCACCGCTACCCAAATGTTAGATAGCATGGTCAGCAACCCCCGTCCTACCCGTGCAGAAGTGTCTGATGTGGCTAACGCGATTTTAGATGGTACGGATGCGGTGATGCTTTCCAACGAAACTGCTGTAGGTAGTTATCCTGTGGAAGCGGTAGCAACTATGGCGAGAATTGCTGAACGCATTGAACAGGAAGAAGCAGAACATCCTTCCCGTTTGACGCGAGATGATAAACGTTCTATTCCTAATGCTATCAGTCAAGCAGTTGGTCAAATTGCTGAGAATTTAGGTGCAGCAGCAATTATGACTTTGACACAAACGGGAGCAACTGCGCGGAATGTTTCTAAATACCGTCCGAAAACGCCAATTTTAGCCATCACACCCCATGTCAATGTGGCGCGACAATTGCAGATGGTTTGGGGTGTAAAACCGTTGTTGGTGTTAGATTTACCTTCTACTGGTCAAACCTTCCAAGCTGCTATTAATGTAGCCCAGGAAAAAAACCTGTTGAGTGAGGGTGATTTAGTGGTGATGACTGCTGGTACACTGCAAGGTGTTTCTGGGTCAACAGATTTGATTAAAGTGGAAGTGGTGACAGCGGTACTAGGTCAAGGTATTGGTTTAGGACAAGGTTCTGTCAGTGGCCGCGCTAGGGTTGTGCGTACTGGTATAGATGCGACTCATTTTAATCATGGCGATATTTTGGTGGCATCGAGTACAGGCGTTGATTTTGTTGATGCGATTCGCAAAGCTAGTGGGATTATTACTGAAGATGAAAGTCTTACTAGTCACGCAGCAGTAATTGGTTTACGTCTTGGTGTACCTGTTATTGTTGGTGTGAAGGAAGCGACGCAGGTAATAAAAGATGGGTCAATTTTGACTTTGGATATGCAGCGGGGTTTGGTTTATTCTGGTGCGGTGGGAACACCGTAAAGAATTAAAAATTGAAAATTGAAAATTGAAAATTAAAACCCAACAATTATCTGTTTTAATTTTTAATTTCTACCGCTTTTTTGAAACTTTCTGTTCTTGTAATTTGACTGATTTATAAATCTGACGATGAGGAATTTGAGAGTTAGCAAATGCTAGGTTGAAGATTCTGTTTTTATCGTCAGATTCATTTTAACCCACCTTCCGCACCCTAAACTGTCACACAACGAAAAATGGTCATTTGGGGATTTGAGATTGGCGAACTGCTTGCAGCAGCGCTTCGCTATCGCTACCTAAACTTTAGACCATTTTGTATTAAAATTATCCTCAAAGGTCTTCAAAAATCCGAAATTACCGATTGTGACACTGGGGGGTGCGGAATGTGGGATCAAAGGTTAGAGGCTGATAAACACAGAAATTAGTGCAAGGGTTTTGAAGCGTATACCGGAAAAAGTGTGCATTTTTTGGGATTTCAAGAGATGGCAAAGAAATTTTCAAATCTCCTCCTGACTCCTGACTCCTGACTCCTGACTCCTATGCCCTCACGGAAAGACTTTCTCAGCAACCCCTATTTATATTAGTGGGTTAAACAGTCGTTAACCCACCTTAAAAATTTACCTATTCTTTGTGGTGATGAAAGCGAATACCTATGAAAATATCATAGACAAACTCAAAGAAGTCCTTTTTCTGCAATAACCCTGAAGTCTGAGGACTACCTTTTTCATCTAACAGCGGTTTCATCAAATAGTAAGTGGGTTGGTAATTATACCAAGGAATTGAAGGCCACAAATGATGAATGAGGTGGTAATTCTGTCCTAAAATCAGGATGTTGAGAATTTTACCAGGATATACGCGGGCATTTTTCCAGCGATCGCGTTCTACAAAGGGACGATGGGGTAAATAATCAAAAAATAACCCTAGTCCTATTCCCACTATAAACGCTGGAATAAACCAAAAATTGAGAATATAGCCCAAAAAGTGATATTGGACGGAAATATAAACAATAGAAACTACAATCAAACGGCTAATAAACCATTCTAGTAGCTCATATTTGCGCCACAATCGCCGTTGAAAGAAAAATACTTCATGGTACAAAAACCTCACCGCTATCAACCATAATGGACCACCCGTAGAAACGTAATGATCTGGGTCGTCTTTGGGGTGGTTGACGTTACCATGATGCTGAAGATGTACTCGTGTAAATACTGGAAAAGCAAAAGCCAAAATCAGGGCGCTACCATGCCCTAACATCGCATTAATCACCCGGTTACGATGGGCGGACTGATGACAAGCATCATGAATAATCGTCCCAGAACAGTGTAAAGCCAGAGTGTTAATGCTAAAACATAGCCAATGCGGCCATTCCCATACCCAATAACCAAAGTTGGAAAATACCAACATTGTCACTACTGTAAAAAATAGCAACATTGTGGGATTAAAATCCCCAGGAGGTGCTAAAAGTTCTTTGGGCGGGATTGTCAGCGGCTTTTGTGCCTCCGACGTAAGCATTATTAACTCCTTTTGTGTCAAATATTAAAAATATACGACAATTCTTAGTAAAAAGTAAACTTATGTTAATTTCATAGTTCCAAAAAGCATAGACAAATATCTCAAGCAAATTCTGACGTAGAATGTAGAATCTCCGTGGCTTTAGCCCGGAGAGTGTCAATCTCATCACCAGTCTACTGGTAAACCTAACTGATCTAAGGTTTTGCCATCTTGTAATAGCGGATGGATCTGGCTGTCTATATGAATTTGACCACCTGAAAGGACTAAAGCACGTTGGGTCACTTTCCCTAACCACTGTAAGTCATGGGAAGCAATTAACATTACCTGCACAGGCAACTTTAATAATACTTGGGCTAAATGTCGTCGCCATGCAGGATCAAGTCCGTTGGTTGGTTCATCTAAAATCAGAATTGCTGGGTCTAGAGCTAATATTGATGCTAGGGCGGCTAAACGTCTTTGTCCTCCAGAAAGTTCGTGTGCGGAACGGTGAGCATATTCTTCTAAACCAAAATCAGCTAATAACTGTCGTGCTTTGTCCGTTGCTACTGCTGGTGAAATACCATAGTTGCGTGGTCCAAAGGTGACATCTTCCAAAATTGTCGGCATAAATAATTGATCATTGGCATCTTGAAAAGTAAAACCGATGTGTCTGCGTATTTGGGGTAACGTATTTGGTTCTACGGGAATACCGTTAATAGAAATTGTGCCACTGTGGGGATGTTTTAAACCGATGAGATTTTCTAGGAGAGTGCTTTTTCCTGAACCTGTTGCACCCATTAAAGCGACGCGATCGCCTGCATTTAAGGTAAAGGAAATATCTTTTAATACGGGTTGCTGGTGTGAGTAGGCATACACCAGATTTTTCACCTCAACGACAGAGGTATGAGGATGAAAGATAAAAGTTTGGGGATGAGAAGTTAAGGATGTCAAGATTCACAACTCAAATATAGGTGATTGGTGATTGGTGATTGGTGATTGGTGATTGGTGATTGGGTTATTAACTTCCCTTTCCTCCCCATCTACCCATCTCCCCTTCCTGTTTCCTGGTGTATTAAAAATAGGAACTGACGGTAATACAAGCAGCAATAATGAAGACTAAGATTAGTGTAAAACGTTCTTTTGGGTTAAGGGTAGAGTCTATAGGTAGTTGACCATTGTAACCACGAGTGATCATTGCACCATAAACTCGTTCTGCTCTGTCTAAAGTACGCAGATACAAAGAGCCGATCATAGCTGCACTGGCATAACGTAACCATCCCCCAGCACCATTTAAACCTCGTAGTTGGGCGCTACGCTGCATTCTGGCTAATTCTGAGAGTAAAATTTCTAGATATTGCCCAGCTAGGAGCAAATTTTCCTTTAATGGGGCGGGTACGGGTAAACCTTTAAGGGCGATGCCAAAACTGTGGGGGGGTAAGGTGAGTAAAAAGCTATTCATGACTATTAAACAAATTAGCGATCGCACCAGTAAAAAACTTGCTTTTTCCCACCCCAAGGGTAACGCTACCAATGACAGAAAAATCAATTCTGCACCTAGTAAACCCCCTAATTTGCGAATAGAAACCCGGAATATAAATACCCACAAAAGTGCGATCGCACCATACACCAGCAAATTTGACCAGCTATGAGGCTTTAAAAAAGCTGCCCCAATCACAATGATCAGGGATAATTGCAAGCGTAATGCCAAGGAAATGTTAAGCATTTTTAGGTTTCATCACTTTAGCAATACCAAAAGCCACAGCAAAGCAAGCTGTCGCACCTACCCAACCAGTAATACTTGTACCGATTTGTCCTAAACCTTGAATTTCATAATCAGCTAAGGGTGTTGGTACTACAACTCTGACTTCTTCGGCTTTGTTGATAAAATCCAAGTTTTCTGCTACTCTTTCTAACCCATCTGGCCAAGCGGAAGCAAATAAAGATAAAACACCTGCAACTAGGAAAATACTCACCACTGGTATCAACCAGCCTCCAAATTTCTCTTCTTCTCCTGGTAACAAGTCTGGACGTGCTGTGGCTAAATAGGCTAACACACCACCAGTAATCAAGCCTTCACCTACACCGATCAAAATATGTACACCTGTCATTGCAGGTAAAACTATATTCGCTGGTGCTGTCCCAGAAAGGGCTAACTGAATAGCACAAGCTATAGCTGCTGCCACTACACTAACACCTGCTGCTATACCTGCGGCTAGGGGTAAACGCCCTTTAGAACCACCCAGTAGTCGCTGTAAGGTCTGGGTTAAGAACCAAGCTACCCAAACACTGATTACTCCCAAGTTTAAAATATTTGCACCCAAGGCAGTAATACCACCATCAGCAAATAGCACTGCTTGAATTATTAAAACTGTTGCTATACATAACATTGCTGCCCAAGGACTACCTAACATAATCGCCGCTAAAGCACCGCCGCACAGGTGTCCGCTAGTACCTCCCGCTACGGGAAAATTAATCATTTGGGCGGCAAAAATAAAGGCTGTGGTTAATCCTAATACGGGAGCGCGACGAACACCAAAAGCTGTTTGCGATCGCCCAAAGGACACAAATAAAGCTGCTCCACTGGCTAAACTTGTAGCTGCTGCTACTGGAACAGAAATAAATCCATCTGGTATATGCATGAAAATCCTTGTTTTTCGCTTTTTTTTACACTAATTTCAGCAATAGAATTACAACTGCAAAAGATAGCATGACAATTCTAAATTTATAGGAAACTAAATTTCCCCTATATTTACAATGCCCCATTGGAGGATGTTTTGGCAGGGATTTGGAAAATTTTTATAATAAAAAATACATCCAAATTTGTATTTATTTATTAAATTATGAATATTTGTATATTTATTGTTTATTTTTGTAAATGTTAATTCCTGATTGATTTAATCAGTCAGGAATTTGCAGTGTTTATGGTTAACTATCTGGAAACTAACTGATGAACCAAAAGATCAATCAGAGAAGCTTGATAATAAGGTTGACAAATTGTGTGAATTTTGGCTGGTGAAATATTGCCATTTTTCAAGGTAATTATGTTACCATAAACAGATTGATCATCAAATAATTGATCAACTGCTATATTCACAGATTGCAGATCAAAAAATCTCTCTTTACTTTGGGGAGCAAAATCAATCATAATACACGATTGATAACCACATTTTTGCAAAATCTTCAGACAATTTAAGGTTTTTTCTAAAAAATCCTTTGACCAACCTTTTTGACCTTGTTTTTTATTGACTCCACCACCATACTCAAACATAATTACCTGGGGAAGTAAAGCGTTATCAATGTTTGGCAATTGCTCAATTACATTAAATTCCCAACCTTCAATATCCAATTTCAAACAAGTAATTTTATCAGGTTTAATTCTGGATAATAAAGTAGATAAAGTGATAGATTCTACTTCTTTGGTTTTAGGAGAAGAACCAAACCACTCAGGAGAAAGAGAACTAAAATTACTATTAAATAGACCTGCAAAATTCCCTAAATATAGCAGTTGTTTTCCATCTATATTAGATAAACAATTTTCCAAAAGTTTAATTCCATAACTAGCACTAATCTGTTTTAATTTCTTAACAGGAAGGGGTTCAACTGCAATAGTGGGATAACCTAATTTAGCAAATACTTCACAATAAAAAGCAAAAGTCCCCACCCCAACATCAATACAAAATCCTTCTTTTTGGGGATCAATTTCCTGGATAATTTCTGCTAATAATGATTGACAACAAGATTCAACACGCATGATTTTCAACCTCACAGTTAATTATTTCAAGTAGAACCAAGTAGAAATTTTTCTGCTTTTATTCTTTAATAAAGACAGCATTAAAATAACGAACATGACCATCTTTTCCCAAGACTTGATCAAGATTACCAGCGTAAGCGTAACCTAAATTATCTAATAAACTAAAAATTTCTCGAAATTGCGCTGCTTAACTATGCCCTGTATTTCTCCATAGTTTCCATAATTATTGACAATAATTCCTGATTCCTATACCATAACTAATGGTAATTGCAAATTATTTGCAATTTCTTGTTTGTGTTCCCTCCTCATCACCTGATGTCTGAAAAATGTCTGAAAACTTTAGTCGGAGTAAAAATATACTTTTAAATCGCCGCCAACTGATAACAATGGGCATATTTGGCGGTGGTGTAATTGGTGTAACTGCAATTTTACAGACTATAAATGCAAAAAATAATGTCACTGTTAAAGTTCCCCCAATGGAAATGGAAGCATCTAATAATGCTACTAACAGTGCTACCAAACCCATGCAGGTGCTGAGAAACTTTGATTATGGGACATTAAAGCAGGAAAATGGGCGGACTATTCGAGAATTTGAGTTAATAGCAGGTACTTCCACCATTCAGCTAAATAATGCGGTATCTTACAATATTTGGGATTTAAATGGGCGTATTCCTGGACCGACGTTAAGAGCAAAAGCAGGGGAAAGAATAAGAGTATTATTTCTCAATAAGGCTGGACATTCCCATTCTTTACATTTCCATGGGGTGCATCCCGCAGAAATGGATGGTGTAAAACCTGTGAGTAATGGTAAAGCAACTATCTATGAATTTGATGCAGAACCCTATGGTGTGCATTTGTATCACTGTCATATTGCACCTGTAACCCGTCACATTGCTAAGGGTTTATATGGAATGTTTATTATTGATCCGCCTCAACCCCGTCCTCCTGCTGATGAAATTGTTTTAATTATGTCTGGATATGACATAAATGATGATAATAAAAATGAGTATTACGCATTTAATGGTTTGCCTCATCATTATATGCACCATCCTATTCAAATTTATCAAAATCAATTAATTAGAGCTTATGTTTTGAATATTATTGAGTTTGATCCTGCTGTCACCTTCCATTTACACGCTAACTTTTTTGATGTTTATCGTTCGGGGATGACGATGACTCCCAGTGAAAAGACGGATGTTTTAACAATGGGTGTAGCAGAAAGACACATTTTAGAATTTGCGTTTCGTTATCCGGGTAAGTATATGTTTCATCCCCATCAGGATGCGATCGCTGAAAATGGATGTATGGGACAGTTTGAAGTTATCGCAGGTGACAGGTGACAGGTGACAGGTGACTGGGGACAGAAATTTGTAAGTCATGGAACTTACCTAACACTTGGTTAAGAAATGATTAAACTATACTTTTGCTGGTTAAAAATAGTTACTATAATTTGTCATTTATGCTAAAAAAATATAATTACTAATGCAAATTACTTTTAATTATACTCACCAGTCAATTCTGTAAATTTGTCCATTATTGGGTTTTAGCGTCTCCAGGAGCAAATCAATGATTAAATCACGTTACATATTATTATCAATAGCGGCTTGTGTGATTGTTACCCTTGGTTCTTGTGCGGGGAATACCCCCACCGCAGAAACGACTTCAACCCCAGCAGTGACGCAAGCCAGCGCCCACAGTAGTCATAGTGGGAAAGCCAAAATTAATATTAATGATGCTATTTTGTCCGAGTTAGACAAATTTGAAGCTCAACTTGGTGTACCCGCTTTATCTAATAAAATACAAGCCAGTCGTCCTTACAGTTCTCCAGAAGATTTAGTCACCAAAAAAGTAATTACTCAAGCACAGTTTGAGCAAATTAAAGACATGGTGACAGTTGAAGAAGTTGTACTCACAGGAGAAGCAAAAGATGTAGATTACATGACAAAATTGGCATTAATGAAAGGACATCTTTTAGTAGCACAAGAATTGTTAGCACAAAATCAACCCAAACAAGCCGAACCCCATATAGGACATCCAGTTGAGGAGATTTATGTTGATGTAGAAGAACAACTTAATGAACGCAAAGTCAAAGAATTTAAAACTAATTTAGTGAATTTGACGAACTTGGTAAAATCTAATCCTCAAGATGCTAAAATCAAAGATAATTTTACCAATTCTATGGCATCTGTGGATAGTGCGATCGCCGCATTACCAACTCAAGAACGCTCAAAACCAGAATTTGTGTTAAAAGTAATTAATGGTTTATTAGACGCAGCTAACGCCGAATATGGAGCAGCAGTAGCAAAAGGTAAAATTACCGAACCAATAGAATATCAAGACTCTCGTGGTTTTGTTGTCTATTCCCATGAACTATATCAAGGAATTTCTGGACAAATGGCTCAAGCAAACCCAGAAGCACACAAAGCCATAGATAAAGCTTTCACAGAACTATTAAAAGTTTGGCCTGCCGTTATTCCACCCCTACAAGCAGTCAAAACCCCTGAAGATGTTACCAAAATGGTAAAAATCATAGAGGAAAACACTCAAAAAGTGCTATCTCAAACTAACACAAAAGCACAAAGTTAGTATTTGCACACCATTGGACATCCACAAAAAACAGCTTAAAATAAGTGAAAATAGAGGAAATAGTGAAAAGTGAAACACTAAAAAAATTATCTACATTGAACTAAGATAAAAAGTGTATAGCTACTCACTAAAATCCTCTCCAAATTTAATTTTGCTCATCTTAACAACTGATGCGAGAACTCGACCACCAAAAAACCATTGACATCCTCAACGCCATCATGGAATTTGAACTAGCTGGCGTTGTTCGCTACACTCATTATTCCCTAATGGTAACAGGACCAAACCGCTTACCTATTGTCGCTTTTTTCAAAGCCCAAGCCAGTGAATCATTACTTCATGCCCAACAAGTAGGAGAAATTCTCACCGGTTTAGATGGACATCCTACCTTGAGAATTGCCCAAATGGAAGAAACTTTCAAACATTCAGTCAAAGACATTTTGGAAGAAAGTTTATCCCATGAAAAGAAAGCATTGGATATGTATAAAACTCTACTAAATACAGTTGAAGATGCTAGTATTTATCTGGAAGAATTTGCCCGTGGCATGATCGGACAAGAAGAGTTACATAATTTAGAACTCAAGAAAATGTTACGCGATTTCAGCTAATATTTCGAGGAGTCAAGATTCAGCTTTTTAGTTTCTTTTCTTTCGTTCGTTTCTATACTATGTGTAGGAACGAGCAAAGAAAAAAGAAATTTGATAGTTCTCAGTTTTTTACACAATCAAGAATAGTGATCAAGCGTTCATAACCACTAATAAAAATGAATTTTAGTATTGCATTACCTACTTTCGTTATTACTCTCCGAGAAGGTGTAGAAGCTGCCCTAGTTGTGGGTATTGTCCTCGCTTTATTGAAAAAAGCCAAACAATCTCATCTCAATTCATGGGTATATGCAGGTGTTGGAGTTGGTATTATTGTTAGTGCTTTAATTGGCGTTTTATTCACTGGAATCATTAAATTTTTAGGTTCTATAAATCCTCAATACACCTCTGTAGTTGAACCAACATTAGAAGGTGTATTTAGTATTTTAGCAATCATTATGCTGAGTTGGATGCTGATCTGGATGACAAAACAAGCCAGATTTATGAAAGCTCAAGTTGAAGGTGCAGTTAACGAAGCATTAACACAAAATTCAAATGCTGGATGGGGGGTTTTTAGTTTAATTTTAGTTGCTGTTGTGCGGGAAGGTTTTGAAACAGTCTTATTTGTAGCTGCCAATTTTCAACAAGGTTTATTACCAACTTTAGGCGCACTTGGTGGTTTAGCAACAGCAGCAGGAATTGGTGTTTTATTATTTAAATGGGGTGTGAAAATTAATATTCGCCAATTTTTCCAAATTATGGGCGTTTTATTAGTTTTAATTGTCGCTGGTTTAGTAATTTCGGCTTTAAAACATTTTGATGATGCAATGGCTAGTTTAGCACTCAGCAACCGCGCCTCGGAAAATCTTTGTTTTTATTATGAACACTTTACTAAAATTCACTCTTGTATTTTAGGTCCAATGGTTTGGAATACTGCTAACATTTTACCTGAGAGCAAGTTTCCTGGTATTATTCTCAAATCTTTATTTGGCTATAGAGATAAACTTTATATAGTGCAAGCAGTTGGATATTTAGTGTTTTTAATTAGTATTGGTGGCTTGTATTTTCGCAGTATCATGGGTGGAAATATGCAAAAACAAAAAAATATTCCTGTCGCTGAAAAATAGCATTCTATATCAACCCAGATACCAAGAAGTCGGGTATCTAGGTTATTTTCCTGTAAGGGCGTTCGCGAAGCGTGCTGGAAGCATCAGCATTCGGGCAATAAATTCTCAATTTTTATCACAGGTTATTTTCCGAATGCTTCGCCCCTACGACTCCTGTTAAATACAACTCAAAAGATTTTCTTTAATTCCTGAGCAGATTTTTCAATTGCAGCTATACTGCCAGGATTCACCATTCCGTAATAATCAAAAACATAAACTTGATTATTTTGAGTAGCTTTTAATTTCTGCCAAAACGGCTCTTTTTTCAAAGAATCTAACAAAGTTGCTTCAGCACTAACCACAATTAAAACATCAGGATTTGCTGCTAAAACTTTTTCGGCTGAAAGTGTTACATAACCACCAATAGGGCTATTACCTTGTAATTCTGCGGCGACATTTTTCGCACCAAACAGAGAAACTATATCACCTGCCCAACTGTTTTTATTTGGTGCTAAAATTGGTTGACGACTTACTAAAACTAAAGTCGAAAGATTCTGATTTTTTTGATTTTTCTTTTCCGGTAAAAAAGTTTGATATCTATTTAATAAAGGTTGGGGATCTGCACCTATTTTCTCTGCAATATTTTTAGTGAGTTCTTCCAAAGCTTCCCAGCTATATACTTTTGTGGATAAAGTTTTTATTCCTAGCTGTTGCAGTTTTTGTAATGGTACATCAGAAAAACCTGCTACACCAATTACTAAATCTGGTTTTAATGCTACAATCTTTTCTAAGTTTGGTGCATTTTGTCCTTGACTAACTTGAGGAATATCTTTAAATCGAGGATCATCTTTTAATAACTTACTACCAACAATTCCTACTAATTTTGTTTGATCTAGTTCAGCAATAATATCAGCAGACAGCGAAGAAAGCGCAACCACTCTTTTCACAGATGTGTTAGGTGATTTTTGTGCAATGGTAATATCTGGTGTAATTTCTGGTTTTACTGCTTGTGTTTGGCTGGTTTCTGTAGCACAAGACAACAAAAACAAACTTAAAAAAATTGATACTAAAAATGATTTATGACGCATAATATTGTTTTGATTTCTCATTTCTTATTTTTTGGGAATCGGCAATTTTATTTTTTCAAATTATAGCAACTTCTAGCAACAAACAAGGTTTTTACCTCTGTTACCTGTCACCTATCACCTGTCACCTGTCACTTCATCTAAATCTTCAGGAGTATTACAATTAAATAACATATCCGATTTTAACAAAGGTAAAGTTTCCACAGGATGTAATTTTAGAAACTGTTGAAAAGATCGTCCTCCTTGATTGATAAAATCTAAAATTAGAGGTAAACAAGAACTGCGATAAAAACCACAAAGCGGTTCCCAACATTGGGTATTTTTTACCAAACAAGCAATATTTTCTCCTTTTATATTATCTAATCTTTTCACCCAATCTTGCAACACTTCAACTTGCAAATTTGGTAAATCGCAAGCTAATA
The DNA here is from genome assembly GCF_005402885.1 of Sphaerospermopsis reniformis. NCBI lineage: Bacteria > Bacillati > Cyanobacteriota > Cyanophyceae > Nostocales > Aphanizomenonaceae > Sphaerospermopsis > Sphaerospermopsis reniformis. The sequence goes on along the minus strand of NZ_BJCE01000082.1, from coordinate 5,567 downwards.
ATAACACCCATTCTGTGTTTACTTTCTCTAAACCTTTTACAAACCCCACTAAAGGTCCTTGTGTGTTATGGGGGTTTTCTTGTATAAATTTACATTCTGGTAACGGTAAGTGTTGATATCTTTCTGGCCAAGGTGTAACTATATATATAGTATCCGTGCAACTTTTAGCGACATTGCCAACTTTTTGTAATAAGGGTATTCCCTGAATAGGAATCAAAGCTTTATCCTTTCCCATCCTCGAACTTTTACCACCTGCAAGAACTATGGCGCTTAATGTAGTCATAGGAACAAAATCTTTATTGATACGTCTAATCATCAAGTATTAATAAGTGTTAAATTTATATCAATATATTTATTGATACCTTAAATAAGGTTCAGTAAAATGTACATTTTCTATGAACAGGTATCAAAATAGAGCCATATTTTGCGGATTCTGACATTAAAAGATGTATTATTTATTATCCACTAGGAAATTATATCACCGCTATGTCTGATTATAATCAAGCAGTTGCTATAGATGTCAACAACTTAGCAGCTATCAATAATATAGGGTTCATTAAATATGAACAAGGAGACAAAGAAACAGCGATTCAACAATGGCAACAAGCGATTAAAATTAACAATAAATCTGCTGAGGCCACCTTAGCTTTAGCTGTAGCTTTATATGGTAAAGGAGAACAACAACAGGCTTATAAGTTAGCAGAAACAGCATTAAAGTTAGATAGAAAATTTGCTGATTTTCACTGGATGAAAAAGCATTTTTGGGGTCAAAGTATGATTACTGATGCTCAGAAATTTCTATCTACTCCTCAAATGAAAAATTTGTTATCACAGTTGCGTTAATGTTAATATTTACTTCTTTCTAATATTCTCATTCCCATACTCTGTGTGGGAATGACTTTATTTTGCAGTCACATCTCTGATTAAATATCTCTTGATTTGTTGAAACTTGTGACTGCTGACTAATGCTGTATCACCTTTATGTTAAAATATAAAACATAGCTAGATGAGAGGTTAACAAATATGACCCAAGAATTAATAGACCTCAGAAATAGTATTTTACAAGGACGTTACGCAGATGCTTTGGCAATTGTGGACGAGTTAGAAGGAATGAGTAAACAAGCTATTTTGGGCAATATCCAGTCGTATGTAAGGATTTTGTTAATTCATTTAATTAAAAATCAAATCGAACAGCGTTTAACAAATTCTTGGTCTGCATCTATTCGTAATGCTATCCGAGAAATTAAAAAGATCAATATTAAAGATAATAAGAAATCCTATTACATCAATCAAGATGAATGGGAAAGTTTTATGGAGGAAGAGGTGATTGAAGATGCGATCGCTGATGCTAGTTTGGAAGTGATGAATGGTATTTATAACCAATTCCAACTAGGAGAAATTATAGATAGAAAACAGTTAATTGCAACTGCTTTACAATTCCTCAATTTAACTTATTCCTATTCACCTAAAGAATTACCTGCTATGGTTGCAGAAACTTTAACTCAGTTACCTGGTGGTGAAGATTGGAAAATAGGAAAAAGGTAAATACCGCAGGAGTCAGGAGTCGTAGGGGCGAAGCATTCGGACAACAATATTGGGGAAAAATCGAGAATTGATCACCCGAATGCTTCGCCCGTACAGGAGTCAGGAGTTATTAATTTTGGATTTTGGATTTTGGATTTTGGATTTTGGATTTTGGATTGTTTTTCTTAACTCCAATCTAAAATCTAAAATCTAAAATCTTCCTCCCTATTCCCTATTCCCTTCTTACTGTCACCTGTCACCTGTCACCTGTCACCTGTCACCTCACCCTCTATTCTGACTTCTTTGCACCTGTAACAACAACTCCTCTAAACTCCCTGGTGCGGGAAGACATTTCAACCCTTGACACACTAAACCCACACTTCCATCTGGTAAATCTGATACAACTGAAAAAGCGGTAGTGGGTAGATATTTAGGCATTAATGACTTAATCTGCTCAGTGGTACTACGAATCAATGTACAATTCCGATACCAATCTAAAGCAGTAAATAAACTAGCACAACCTTGAGGAGATTCATTCATTACACCTTTAAAGGCTTTTAATCCTGATTCAGCTAAATCAAGATAATGTAAGTTATCAGTAAGTAAAGATAACCTGACTAAATTGGCGATCGCCACCCCATTAGCTGAGGGTGTAGCATTATCCGCAAAACTCCGCTCCCTGATAATTAAATCTTGACTATTATCGCTAGATGTGTTAAAATACCCACCTAATTCTACACTCCAAAGAAAATCATTAAACTCATCTTGGAGAGCGATCGCTTTTTCCAACCAATCAGCATTTTCTAAATCCGCTTGCTGTAAATCCAACAATGCTTTAATAAACAAAGCATAATCTTCAGATTGAGCTAATACCGTCGCTTCACCCTCATAATTAAGTCGGTGAAAATGTCCATCCACAAATTGATGATCTAAAATAAACTTAGCCGCTTTTATTGCTAACTCCAAATAACTAGGTTCTTGAAAAACCTCCCCTGCTCTAGCTAAACCGGAGATCATCAAACTATTCCAAGCTACAATCATCTTAGTATCAGTCACCGCAGGAATGCGACCAGGCCAGTTAGTGATTTTCGCTTCCTGATTATCTCGCGCTGGGGGAAAAGTTGCTAGTGCATCAGGAGTTGCACCATAACGCACAGTAAACAACTTACTCAAAGCAACTTCTAAAGTTTCACTCAGTTCACCGGGATGTAACCTTTGTAAAACATTTTTCCCTTCAAAATTGCCATTAACACTAACAGTAAACTGTTGTTCTAATTCCGTTAATTCTTCAGTTGTTAACAGTTGTTGTAATTCCTGATAACTCCAGACATAAAAAGCACCTTCCTCCGGTTCTGTATCTATGGGGTTAGTGAAACTATCCGCATCTTGAGCAGCATAAAAATAACCGCTAAGTGCTGTCATTTCCCGTTGTAACCATTTTACAGTTCCAGCCACCGCTCGTTTAAAAGCCGGTTCTTCAATTCCCGCACTCCACAAATCAGCCAGATATTCTACAATCTGACCATTATCGTAAAGCATCTTTTCAAAGTGGGGGACAGTCCAAGTAGGATCAACAGTGTAGCGATGAAAACCACCAGCAACATGATCATAAATACCCCCCAAAGCTAAATCTAAACCCCGTTGAGTAGAAACTTGTAATCCATCATACCGAGATTGATCATTAAACCGAGAACCCCGCAAAACCAACTCACCATAGGGGATCATCGGAAAACTATTACCAACCTGCTTAGGAGAAATGATCCCCGTGCAAACTTCCCAACCTCTTTGTAATAATTCTTGATCAGCTACTTCCTGACTGCCATCATTTTGTAACACCGCAGATGTCAGCAAAGCTTCGAGAATTAAAGCTTTTCTTTGACGTAACTCCTCTTTTTCAGTATCGTAGTAATTGCGTAAAGCTTGTAAAACCTGCAAAAAACCCGGACGACCATAACGGGGATCAACAGGAAAATAAGTACCCGCGTAAAAAGGGACTAAATCATCAGGAGAGAGAAAAGCATTAAGAGGCCAACCCCCTTGACCAGTCATCATTTGTAAACTTTGCATATAGATGCTATCAAGGTCGGGTCTTTCTTCTCTGTCTACCTTGATGGGGAGAAAATTGGCATTCATATATTGGGCGATCGCCAAATCAGAAAACGCCTCACCTTCCATCACCGTACACCAGTGACAACTAGAGTAACCAATAGAAAGAAAAATCGGTTTATTTTGCGCCCTTGCAGTTTCCAATGCTTCATCACACCAAGGCCACCAGTCAATCGGGTTTTCAGTGTGTTTGCGGAGATAAAGACTTTTTGTGTCAGCTAGTCGATTAGTCATGATAATAGTTTTCCACCATTTTCTGACCAGTCTAGCGTTTTTAAAGTTAAGCTGTTGGACATTTAACTTGCATATTATCTAAAATTGAAACTCTTGTGGGGTGGGCATCCTGCCCGCATTGGTTGTGCAAATTAAAGGTTTATCAGCTTATTACTTTTTAGTCATTAGTTATTATTTATTATTTATTAGTTATTTTTACCCAGTCACCAATCACCAATCACCAATCACCTTTTATTTGGAAAAACGAATAGTTGAACCGAGAACAGGGGCTGGAATTTCCGATACAGGTGATACAGACTTGCGAGGAATTTGGGTACTGGGGTTTAGTGCTGCGATTAGGTGCAGCAAAAAAGTGATTAAAGCAGCTTGCATAAGTCTTTCTAGCATAGTACTCCTCTCTTGAAAAATAGCATTTAAATTTAGATTGGTTAATCTAAATACACCAGATAGTCCCGATTTACCGGATTTGCAAAATATGTCCGGAAAATTAACCAGGTTCAGGTTAAAAATTGTGAAAAAAGTTACTAATACCTGAAAAAGAATTTCGACCAAATAATATAGATTCGCCAACACAAGGCAAGCTAAAGTTATAGGTCAATAAATAGGCACGCAGACAGCTAGTGTCAGAATGTAAGTTAATCATCTGTTAATGATGATGAACTTTTGAATTCTCCCGCTTTTGACATCGCCACAATTCTTGAGACTGCTATCAGTCGCTAAAAGTGCCTGTTAAAAAAAATTTTGGCGATGAGATATTTGATTCTAGAGTATTGCTATTGAAAAATCTGTTTGCTCAGAGCAGATGATTAGGAGATCAAAAATTTATCTGTTATTGTCGAGATATCCAAATTTGACAATCAACACAATCAGCCTCTCTCATAGATAGAATAAATAGCAAATAGATACAAATACGCTCAATGATTCCTATCGTTATTGAACAATCGGGTCGAGGCGAACGCGCCTTTGATATCTACTCACGGCTGTTACGTGAGCGGATCATTTTTTTGGGACAACAGGTGGACAGCAGTCTGGCTAACCTGATAGTTGCCCAATTGTTGTTTTTAGATTCTGAAGACCCGGAGAAAGACATTTATATGTATATCAACTCTCCTGGTGGTTCAGTGACGGCGGGGATGGGCATTTTTGACACCATGAAAAATATCCGCCCCGATGTCTGTACCATTTGTACCGGACTAGCGGCGAGTATGGGCGCTTTCCTATTAAGTGCAGGTACTAAAGGTAAAAGGATGAGTTTACCTCATTCACGGATTATGATTCACCAACCTTTAGGCGGCGCTCAAGGTCAAGCGACTGATATTGAAATTCAGGCACGGGAAATTTTATACCACAAGCGCAAGCTGAATGAGTATTTAGCCGAACACACTGGTCAGCCTTTTGAACGTATTGCCGAAGATACAGAACGCGACTTTTTCATGTCTCCAGAAGAAGCCAAAGAATACGGCTTAATCGACCAAGTGATTGACCGTCACTCCGCCGGTAGCCGTCCAATGGTTGTAGTGTAGGTGATTGGTGATTGGTGATTGCTGATTGCTGATTGGTGATTGGGAAAATACAAATAATTAGGGGTTGCTGAGAAAGTCTTTCCGTGAGGGCATAGGAGTCAGGAGTCAGGAGTCAGGAGTCAGGAGAAGATTTGAAAATTTCTTTGCCATCTCTTGAAATCCCAAAAAATGCACACTTTT
>NZ_BJCE01000081.1:0-21473 GCF_005402885.1 Sphaerospermopsis reniformis | reverse complement strand
GTTGTTTCTCATGTTGTATTCACCTGGTCTGATTACGAGCGTGTTGTTGAGTTAGGTCGTGTTCTTGTCTGGTCTGTTCTTGTTCTGTGCTGAGCCTGGGCCTAGGCTGTCCTGGACCTGTCCTGGGCCTCTCCTGTGCCTGTCCTGAGCCTGTCCTGAGCCTGTCCTGAGCCTGTCCTGAGCCTGTCCTGAGCCTGTCCTGAGCCTGTCCTGAGCCTGTCCTGAGCGGTGTCGAAGGGCGGTGTCGAAGGGCGGTGTCGAAGGGCGGTGTCGAAGGGCGGTGTCGAAGTAAGCCGAAGTGCTTTCAAAAACTGCCAGCTTTTATGAGGTGGCAACTGAAAAACCTTGCACTTAATTCCTACTTCAAGAAAAAATCGTTCCTATCCAACTCTTGAAACTGTCACCGTGGCGTAGCACCTGTCACTGGTCCTTCACAGATAACTTTTTCAGCAAACCCTAAATATTTCTCCCTAACTCCCCCTACCATGAGGAAAATAGGAAAAGGGGCGTTCCTCAACGCCCCATCTATGCAATCAAAATCCTCATTTCCACCGTCAGCCAAACAATTCAAGGTTTTGGCAATTTGGCAGACAAAATTTTTTAGTTACCGTTTTAATAGAAATATCAACAAAAAGAACAGGACAGTTAAAAATAGTTCCAAGGGAAGGATGGCAGCCAACCCTCAGAACTTACAGCCACTCGCCAGTTGTTGATGAAGCACTGCACAATATCGCTATATGTTGTAGCAGTCCCTTAACCTTGTAGTCGCTTCACTACAACTGGCTAAATATCTCACAGGAAACATATAACGCTTTTATTAGTTTTATCAGTTCATCCATTGTTTGGTTGAGCATTTTTTGATTTGGCATGAGCCGTCTAAAAAAACATTGGTTAGTCATTATCTCTTAGTCGCGCAGCATTTGGGAAATGATTTTGTCAGCTTGCAATCTCTGATAAGTCAAGCGGAGCAAACTAGCAGTATCGAACAAACCACAAACATAGCAGGCAAAACCCAAAGCATCGAACAGCATCAAGCTACTAACGCCTTCTTTGGCCAGGGATAATACAAACCCAGTCACCCCTGGCGCACTTGCATCTAGTGGCATTATCGACAACAGGAAACGTATACAATCGGCTGAGACAATCGTGCCTTCTAATTCTTTGCTATCCGTCGCTAGACGAACAATACCAACCAAAATTTGATTTGGTGTCATTCCTTCTTCCATGAGAAGGACAAATAAAGATGCCAGACTATCTGGAGTGTGTTTATCGAGTTTGATATTCATCGTGCTTACATATTTACGTGTAACAATAAACTCAAAATTTTTTGTAGATCCGGAAAATTTAAGCCAATTTTTTTACTTTCTAGATGTGAAATAATCGTTACCGAGCCAACCGTAATTACTGAGTGAAGGCAAGTCAGTAATATATACCAGCAGTCAGTAGAAACATTCCACCGGAATATTTTTACAGCATTAAAACCTCTTGCTGCATAGCAGAATGAGTTACATTTTTTACTTAATTTACCAACAATATTTAGTATTCAGTAAATCATAAAGTTATTTGTGTAGGCTGGCTGTGGAGAACTGTTAGTTTTGGTAAAAATAATTCCAGAGTTAATGAGACAGAGCAAATCAAATCTCTCATCTAACAAACCCTACCATTTACCTAAATATCCAAAGAGAATTTCCGAAACCTCAGAAATTTCCTCTCTGCACCCTGCACTTTTTTGCTTGACTAACACAGCAGATTACAAGTTCCTGAAACTACAAAATCTACTGACAAATTGATGCACCATGACCATTAGACTACTAATCACGGTAGCAGTTTCCGAATCTTAAACCACAAGGCAACATCTTGGCTGTGATCTGAGTCATATCTGTTAGGTTAGGGAATAGGGAATAGGGAAAATTTCTGAGGTGGAATGTGCGTCAAAGGATTAAATTGTATCTCTAGCTGTGTGTTTTTTTCTGGTTGCGGTTTTTGCGTCATGTCAATCACCAATCACCAATTACCAAGTAACGATAAAATGGGAAAGTAGCTTGTTTTGCTTATTGGGTACTATCTAGATGCTATCTACACTGCGTGCCGACTTTCGCATCATTTTTGAACGTGACCCAGCAGCCCGGAATTGGTTAGAAGTCTTGTTTTGCTACCCTGGTTTACAGGCTTTAATCCTTCACAGACTGGCTCACTGGTTGCGTGCTATTGGCATTCCCTTTATTCCCCGGCTCATTTCTCATATTGCTCGGTTTTTAACGGGTATTGAAATTCACCCAGGGGCAGTAATTGGCAGAGGCGTATTTATTGACCACGGTATGGGCGTTGTCATTGGCGAAACCGCCATTATTGGAGACTACGCCCTCATTTATCAAGGCGTTACCCTGGGTGGTACAGGTAAAGAAAGCGGTAAACGTCACCCCACATTAGGTGAAAACGTCGTTGTTGGTGCAGGGGCAAAAGTTTTAGGAAATCTGCAAATAGGTAATAACGTCCGTATCGGTGCAGGTTCAGTAGTTTTAAGAGATGTTCCCTCTGATTGTACCGTTGTCGGGATTCCTGGACGTATTGTTTACCGTTCTGGAGTGAAAGTTTCACCATTGGAACACAACAACCTACCAGACTCGGAAGCTCAAGTAATTCGTAGTTTACTAGATCGTATTGAAGCACTAGAAGAAAAAATAGAAACTCTACAAAATCCCGTCAAAGTTCCGGTTTTAGTAGGTAAATACATTCAAGTAGATGAATTACCAAAAGAGCATAATTTCTGTAATCTTCGAGATAAAACAATACAGGAATTTTTAGACGGTGCTGGGATTTAACCAATGTAATAATTCAGGAATCAGTAGTTAGGAGTCAGGAGTCAGGAATCAGAATATTTATTTGTAGCAGGTTTAAACAAACATACAAATCATGAATACAGAATCAATAACCAAATACCTTAAACAACAGAGAATCCTATTAAACATTATTTTGTTTTTTGTTACTGGTTCTGTATTTTATGGGTTACTCTTGCGTGCAGGTTTGATATTTCCAGTGACAGAAATTGCCGAGGTTTTATGTATGACAAATTGTCAAACAAATCACAAAATACATAAACCTATAATTGGCAATGAATTATTAAATTATGACCAACCAATAGAAAAAATAATTACCGAACCTATTAATAAAGATCAGATATCTATTTTAATTGAAAAATCTCAGCACAGACTAACATTATATTACAATCTCACACCTATTAAATCTTATCCTGTGGTTTTTGGTGCTAACCCCACAGGTGATAAAAAAAGAGAAGGTGATAAAAAAACACCCGAAGGGATTTTACAAATTAAAGACCTTTATCCTCATCCCCAATGGTCAAAATTTATGTGGTTAAATTATCCTAATTCACAATCTTGGAGAAAGCATTTTCAAGCTAAAATCAATGGTGAATTAGCTTGGTATCTTCCTATTGGTGGTGAAGTAGGTATTCATGGTGTACCTGCGGGTGCTGATGAAATGATTGATGCAAAAAATAACTGGACTTTAGGTTGTCCATCTTTAAAAAATAAAGATGTAGATGAATTATATAAATTGGTTCAGAAAGGTACAATTGTGGAAATTTTACCTTAATGTCAAGAGCAATAGGTGACAGGTGACAGGTGACAGTAATAAAAGAATAGAAGTTAGGAGTCTACTACCTGAAGACTTACGGATTGATTTCTTCAAAATCCCATTCTTGATTTTCATCAAGTTTATAAATAGTTCTATTTTGTGGTTCACCCCGCAGTTCTAAATAGTCTACTTCGGTAGGTTCAAGTAATAATAAACAAAAGGTTTCTAATGGTTCTAAAGGGTTGGGTGCTGATGGTGTAAAGGCTTCTGGTGTTCTTACTCTTTCTTTACCAGGAGTAGGCCAAGCAAATTGTAAACGTGCAGCATCACTTAATTCTTGCCACATTTTTATTCTCGCTGGTTGTAAATGTGGATGAGAATTAGCAGTAATTAAAATTAATTTTCCACTAATACGAAATTGTTCTCTAGAGTTGGGAAAATACCAACAAATTTCTGCTGCTGGTTGTTGTGGTATTTGTTCAGCTTTTGCACTACGAATATCGGTAATAAATTTTAGCTGGTTGGTATCTTCCAGAAAACCACGAAATACTACAGTGCGGTTTGCAGGTAAACCATTTTCTCGCACGGTTGCAAGTTGCACATAACGGGAATAAACTAAACTGCGGTTTTTGTGTAAAGCGCGAGTTATTAAACTTCTCCAAGGTGCTAGGGACATTATTATTACTGTAAGATTTTTGTAATTTGATTTTTATTGGTTGGTTATGTAATTATAATTTAAAATCTACTATTTTTGAAATCCCAACTTCTATAAATAGTGAATTTTTTTGAAAAGTCAGGGATCTGATCAGTAATAAATTAATCTTGCACTTGACTTAACCAACTTTGTAAATCTTTTAAACTGGTAGAGTCTAACAACGCTTCTCCAAGATTTTCTAAATTGCTCAAAGATAAGTTAGCAATATTATTTTTTGCTTCCTCCGGTAACTCTCCCAAACGTCTAGTTAACTGTCGCATAACTAAATTTAAAGCACTTTCTTGTCTTCCTTCCTGTTTAATTTCTTGATAAGTGCGACTTCTTTCTAATGAAATTCCTAACATGACTTGAACCTCCCGCAAAGTCAAATTTTCAAATCTGTACATCATGATTGTAGTAATCATTTCTAAAATCATCTCATTTGATGATGATTCTTGATTACTTTTTGTTAATAAATACCTAGCTGCTGCTGGTGCTTGACTTTTTTTTAAAGTAGTCAGCTAACCCTAGAAATTCCCCATAAGTTGGTAAATTGATTATGGCAGAAAAAATCAAACTCATGGCTGATTATGGATGCTACCCTTTATGGTGGGTTAGCTCTGATAAAGTTGGAGATATTGATCCAGAAACTATGCTATTAAGTGAAGAAACTATCAGCCGTTTGGCAAAATGGGCAGATATTTATGATGCAAAGTTAAACTGGGAAGATCCTGGTTCATCTGGGTTTTCAGATGTAAAAGCAGCAGCAGCTTTTGAACAAGAAGGTATTAGTTTGTGGAAACAACTACAAAAAGAACTTGCACCTAATTATGAAGTTTTATATTTTAGTGAGCAATTACGTAGAGTTGTAACAGATATCAATGAATTAGAATCTTTACTTGCTATCAATGCTTAGTAGTAAATGATAACCTTCACTAACCCTGGTACATAGTCAGGGTTTGACAATAAAAATAAAAAATTGTTACACATTATACAAAATACTTCAAATCACAAAGTGGTAAATTTAGCAACCTTTCATAATATAACGAGTTGGCGTTATAGTCTTAATCTGTGATTAAGCTACAAAAATTTCTTATGGTTCAAGAATTGCAACGTCAACGCCAGAGTGCATCTTTCCCCGAAACCGCACCAGCAGCAAACCCTGTATTTTTTAGAACCTACAGCCGTCGTACAGCAGCAGGTTTAAGAGAATCCTGGAATGAGGTGTGCGATCGCACTTTACAAGGTTTAGTAGAGTTAGGCAAACTTACCCAAGAAGAAGCCGCCCTCTTAGATAAAATGCAACGCAATATGAAATCCCTACCCAGTGGCCGCTGGTTGTGGGTTGGTGGCACAGACTGGTTAAAAAAATCAAAAAACTTTTCTGGTGCTTATAATTGTACTTCTACCAACTTAGTAGACTGGAAAGCCTTCGGTTTAATGATGGACTTGGCCATGATGGGTTGTGGTACAGGCGCTATTATCGAACCGCAGTATATTAATCAATTGCCCCCTATCCGTAATCGCTTAAATGTTACCATCACAGGTGAAGTTGGCCGTACACCTGTAGAACAGCGTCGAGAATTTACAGAAACCGATATACAAGGTAACACCGTTACTATTCACGTCGGAGATAGTCGGGAAGGTTGGGTAAAGTCCTATCAAACCCTGTTAGAGCTTTCTACCGATGAACGCTTCAGTTCGACTTCGCTCACTGACCATACCGATGACGTTCAGGTAATTGTAGATATTAGTGATGTACGTCAGTCCGGGGAAACCCTGAAAGGTTTTGGTGGTGTTGCTAACCCAGTAAAATTACCTGGTTTATATGAACGCTGCGCCTCTATTCTGAATAAAGCTTTAGGTAGACAGTTAACCTCTGTGGAATGCTGTTTATTAATTGATGAAGCTGCTGTATCAATTGTTGCTGGAAATATACGCAGAAGCGCGGGGATGCGCCAATTCGTTGCAGAAGACCAACAAAGCGCAACAGCGAAAGATAATCTTTGGCATCAAGATACAGAAGGTAACTGGCGCATAGATCCTGAGCGTGATGCTTTACGTATGGCCAACCACACAAGAGTATTTCACCGCAAACCCACCCTAGAAGAATCTATTGCCGCAGTGCAAAAGCAGTATTACAGTGGTGAAGGTGCAATTCAATGGGCTGGTGAAGCGGTGGCAAGAGCTAATATTGATTTACTCAACACCCCAGAACTGAAAAAAGACTTCCTGCAAGCTTACGAACAAGGAAAAGCTAAAGCATGGATACAACAACATCATCCAAATATTGATGAACAAGAATTAGAACATCGTTTAGGTAGATACGGGCTTAATCCGTGTGGTAAATAATTATACTTGCCTCACGTAAAAAATCCGGCAAAATCGGTGAAAGCTGAGACTGCTAATGCCGAGGTAATTACAGGAACTAAAAAGCCTGTAACACCGTAGAGAGTAGAAGTTGAACCTCCCAGGAGAATAAAAGACTTCCACGAGTGCCGGACTACAGGAAACTGTAGAAAATGTACTCCGAGCTAGTGCGAATTAAAGCACTAGAACTAAAGGATAAAGAGCCTTTAGGATAACAAAACTGGAAATAATAGGAACTAATTTCCACTGTAATTTGTCTGAGGTACACTTAAACCAACTCGATCCCGACAACTATAAAGAACAAGAGGAAGCATTTAAAGCCGGTGCTTTATCTGTTGCTGCATTATTAAACCATCACTTCCAAGAACCCCGCTATCAATATAGTCGGGAACTTGATCCCATCGTCGGCGTTTCCTTCACTGGTTTATTTGACTTCTTTGTTCATGCTTTTGGTGTGGACTGGTTGCGCTGGTGGGAACAAGGCAGACCTGAAACCCCTGAAGGACTGATATTTAAACGCGGTGAGCAAAAATACCTCAGCAAATGGAGAGAAATAGTACATAACGCTGTTTGGGAATATTGCGATAAACACGGAATTAAACGCCCCAACCGTTGTACTACTGTGCAGCCTAGCGGGACAAAATCTTTATTGACTGGTGCTAGTTCTGGTTGGCATCCACCCAAAGCGCAAAGGTTCATCCGCCGGATCACTTTCCGTAAAAATGACCCTGTAGCCTTAGCCTGTATAGATTATGGGTATAATGTCATACCTTCTCAATCTGACAAAGACGAAAACGGTAACTTGTTAAATGATCCGTTTGATCATCGTTGTACAGAATGGTTGGTAGAAATACCCGTGGCTGTCTCTTGGGCAGATTTACCAGGAGCAGATGAAATTGATGTATCCAAGTTTTCTGTATTGGCACAGTTAGATTTTGTGATGCAAGTGCAGAAATACTACACTACCCATAACACCTCAGCGACTTTAGAGTTACGTTCTGAGGAAGTTGAAGTTTTGGGAACACGCATTTATGAAGCGGTGAAAAATGATGAAGGTTACATTTCTGCGGCTTTATTAGCGCGGTTTGATGACATTCAAACTTTCCCCCGTTTACCCTTTGAACCCATAGACAAAGCAACTTATGAGCGTTTATCTGCTGAGGTGAAAGCAAGACGTAAAACCGATGATTTTTGTGGTGCTTTAGGTCGTTATGATTTAGGGGAAATGTCAGAAGCAGGACCTAGCGGTTGTGACTCTGATAAATGTATGTTCCCTGAACAGTCACCCACATAAGGAGGCAGAAGGCAGGAGACAGGAGGCAGGAGGCAGGAGGTAAATATTTTTTTCCCTCGTTCCCTATTCCCTGTTACCTGTTCCCTGTTCCCTAAATATTTTTAATTTCAATCACATGAGTTGAACTTATCCATTCTCCTTTTGCATTGTAGGTACGAATTAACCTTTGGCGTTCGTTGTCTGTGACTAACCAACCAGCTTCTATAAAAAAGGGTTTTCTTAGTTCTAGTTGGACGGGAACATTACTAGAAATTCCATCGGGTAATAATAAGATTTCTCTGATATTTCCTTCTTTTTCAAATATCAATTTATTACCTGCTATCTTGGCTTTTGAGCTAATATTTTGACCTGCAAATGAAAGTTGATGTTCTAAATATCCGTTGTCTAGTTCTTTGATTTCTAAATAACTGGTATTTGTTTCTGAGGGGCTGAGGTCTGAATATACTGTGTGCGCTTGACCTTCCCATTTACCAATTAGTTGTTCTACTGTCAATGGTGGTCTTTCTTTGGCTTCTGTACCAGTTCTAAATTCTCTAATTAAGGTTAAATTACTAAATTTTCCTTGTTTGTCAAATAATTGCACTAAGCGCGATCGCCTATTTTCATCTATAAAGCCATATTCTGCACCAAATTCTGTAAACGGTGCTAGTTGTAATGTTCCTTTGGCAAACGCACCTGTGTTAAAAAATATGTTTTCTTTGGCTAAAGAACGATATTCTTGTTGATAATCTTGAATGGGAGAACTATCATAATTATTACTATCAAAACGACGTAATCTAAACAGTACAGCTTGGTTATTATCAATGGCTTCTAAGTTTAAAATGCTAGGCGTAGATTTTAATATTTCTCCCTGGGGGGATATTTGAGTAAATGAACCCCTCCACTCACCTATATTTTTGATAAAGTTTTCCCAGTTGCTTGTCATAGCTTAATAAATTTCAATTCAATTAATTTGTTGTGGATTGAAAAAATCATAACTATTATACATCTTAATATTATTAAATTTGTTTATTGTCACTTATTAGCCAGTATCTGTTAAGATTGATGAAGAATTAATAATTTTTTTACGGCAATACTTGGAGAGTGTAATGTTTATTAGTGAATTGTCTCCTCTATTTAAAGAACTTGCCCAGCATCCAGTGTCATTTATGGGTGGGTTTGTTTCTGGTGTCCTCCGACTTAACCTAGCTGATGATCCTGTTAGAAGTTGGCTAGATCAACATATTACTTCAGCCAACTTCCCCAAAACAGCCACTGAAGTCCAGAATGGCAAAGCCTCTGGCCCTCAACAAATTTCAATTGATTAATCAATTATAAACCGTTAACATTTCAACGTTAACGGTTTATAATTGCTAAAATGTAATTAGATTACCGCAGCTTGTTAGCAATAAATTCTGTTAAATTATCCAATAGATCAAAGCATATAATTTTATATTATAATTCTTTGTAAATTCTCATACTTTGGAAAATGTCATAATCAGTTATCATAATGAGCAGATGGGTATGTTCAGTCTGGTGGCAGGTTGAGTAGTGAACTAGTATAATTGATGACTAATCTCCTCCAATTTTTGTCATACATGAATCCAAGGCAACGGGAGCAATGCTTAAAATTTGCTGAGTTCCAGTTTCCATCTGAACTATCGCTTTTTGTTGAAAATTACGTGACTCATAATGACTATCTACGTTGGAAATCTCTCTTACCGCGCAACCGAAGCAGACTTAAAAGCCGTGTTTGCTGATTATGGCGAGGTCAAAAGAGTTGTTTTACCTACTGACCGCGAAACCGGAAGGATGCGCGGATTTGCTTTTGTTGACATGATCGAAGATGCACAAGAAGATGCTGCTATCACAGAATTGGATGGTGCAGAATGGATGGGTCGTCAACTAAGAGTGAATAAAGCAAAACCACGAGAGGATGATCGACGAGGTAGTTGGTCTAAAAAAGAATATTAATAATATAGAAGTCTTATCTTAGCAGATTGTTTCTATTTATGCAAGTAAGCGATCGCTAAAATCCAGCTAGAAACAATTGCCAATCACACAACGCTATATAATTATGCCCGACTAGAGATTCATTGCAGACAAATGTTAAGACTAGTCGGTTTTTTTATAGCAAATTCAGTCTTGATGATTCCAGCCAAAATTTCCGCATAAAGTCCCTGAAATTGTTTGATATTCGTGACAAACCCTAACAGATTTTTAGCATTTGTGGAAAAGTGATTTTTTTATAGGTACTATATATATAGTATATATAGTCATCCTCAATGATTTCTCAACACTTTCTATTACCTATTTCCTGTTTATTGCCCTCATGAGTCAGTATGGCTACTTCATGCAAGGTATAAACACTCAAACTTTTGATTTAGCTACATTTATGTTGGCAAAATTCGGATGCTCCCAATATCAATGTTATCGGTAGCATTCATTATATTGATCAATTTGAGGTCACTAAAATAGTTAATATATTTGAGATTTTAGTTTTAATAATTGTATTTATTTTCGTATTTTTCTTAAATAAATTTTCGCCAAATACAAATTAAATCTTCCAACTAAGTACAAATAACTCAAAACTATGGATATTCAAGAACTATTAACTAGGTATGCCAGAGGAGAAAGAAGCTTTAACGGTATTGCATTACCTTCCGCAAACCTACAAGGAGCTAACTTGGGTGGTATAGACTTTGGTAGAGCAGACCTCAGAGGTGCAAACCTCACCGCAGCATCTTTGAGTGGAGCAAATTTAAGTAAAGCAAATCTCAGAGGTGCAACACTAGAAAATGCTAATTTATCAGAAGTGATTCTCTGTGGTGCTGATTTAACTCAAGCTATACTAACTAATTCCCATTTAAATGAATCAGACCTTAGTGGAGCTTTATTAACTGGTGCAGATTTATGTGATGCTAATTTACATCAAGCATCAATCACAGCCGCCAACTTACAAGGTGCAAATTTAAGTGGTGCAAAAATGGGAGGTGTGCGGATGTGGAAGGCAAATTTACAAGGCGCAAATTTAACCGGCGCTGATTTAAGTGAAGCTAATCTGTGTGAGGTAAATTTGACCAGAGCTAATTTAAACGCCACAGATATGAGTGAAGCTTTTTTAACAGGTGCTATTATGCCCGATGGCAGTATTCATAGTTAATGAAGAAACAGGAGGCAGAATTTTGGATTTTGGATTTTGGATTGTTTTTGCCAATTCCAATCTAAAATCTAAAATCTAAAATCTAAAATCTAAAATCTAAAATCTAAAATTTTCTTTCCCTGTTCCCTGCTCAAACCGATATGATAACTATCTGTACAGAAAAACATGGGTGCAAAAATGTCAGAATTACAACAAAAACGGGTAGTAGTTATCGGTGCTGGTTGGGCGGGTTTAGGGGCAACCTATCATTTAGCAAAACAAGGTTATGATGTCACACTTTTAGAAGCAGGACCATATCCTGGTGGTTTGGTAGCAGGTTGGCAAACCTCAGCAGGAAAATCTGTAGAAGCCGGTATTCATGGCTTTTGGTATCCTTACAGAAATATATTTTCTCTCATCAATGAATTAGAAATAAACCCCTTTACAACTTGGACTCGTTCTGCTCAATATTCTCCCGCAGGTTTAGAAGTTGAATCACCAATTTTTCAAGATTTACCCAGACTACCAACCCCCTTAGGAACTTTTATTTACCCGCAATTTCAAAGATTACCATTAATTGACAGACTCAGCGCCTTACCTTTACTTTATAGCTTAATTGATTTTGATAATTCTCATGATGCTTGGCAAAGATATGATTATATAACCGCCCGTGAATTATTCAAAACTTTTGGTGTTTCCGCCAGACTTTATAAAGAAGCATTTGAACCTATGTTATTAGTGGGTTTATTTGCCCCTGGTGAACAATGTTCAGCCGCCGCCACTTTAGGAATGTTATATTATTTTATCCTCGCTCACCAACCAGATTTTGACGTAGTTTGGTGTCGGGGAACAGTAGGCGAAAAAATCTTTCGTCCTTGGGTGCAGAAGATAGAAAAGTTAGGGGCGAAAGTTTTAGCTAAACATCGAGTTACAGATGTAATTGTCGGTGGTAATAATCAGATTAAAGGTGTAGTTTGTGGTGATCAAGTTTTTGATGCTGATGCCGTGATTTTTTCTGTAGGAATTACAGGAATGAAAAAAATTGTTGCTAATAGTCCTAGTTTACAACATTATACAGAATTTAGAAATATCAGCAATTTAGGAGCAATAGATGTATTAGCGACTCGGTTATGGTTTGACAGAAAAATCAATATTCCTCGTCCTTCTAATGCTTGTTTTGGATTTGATAATACAACCGGATGGACTTTTTTTGATTTGAATGCTTTGCATGATGAATATAAAAATCAAACCGAAACAGTTGTAGAAGTTGACTTTTATCATGCCAATCAATTTTTACATTTAAGTGATGAGGAAATTGTCAAAATAGTTCAAGGTTATTTAGCAACTTGTGTACCAGAATTTAAAGAAGCAAAAGTAATTGATAGTAGCGTCATTCGTTTAGCAAATGCAGTTACACATTTTTCACCTGGTAGTTATCAGAATATGTTACCAGCTAAAACCAGTTTGAATAATGTATTTATGAGTGGTGATTGGATTATTAACCGTCACGGTTCATGGTCACAGGAAAAAGCCTTTGTTACAGGTTTGGAAGCTGCAAATTTAGCAATTGATTATTTAGGAACAGGGAAAAAAGCAAATATTTTACCTATAGAACAAGATGAACATCATATACAAATAGCGAGAAATGTGAATCAAGCTATCCGTGATGTGGGTAAATCAATTTTACCTAATTTTTGGTTGCCTTAATTTGCTTAATTTGCTTAATTTGCTTAATTAGATCCCCTAGATCCCCGACTTTTTTTATTATCATATCCATAAATTTTGACTGAATTGCAGAAGTCGGGGATTTTGGTATCAATTATGATCCTTGAATTGATTTTTGTATTTCCTCAACTTGCTCAATAGATAACTCTGTAACTTGAGCAATTTGTGGTAAACTCATACCAATTCTTAGTAAATTGATTGCTACATTCCTAGCTTTTTCAGCTTTACCTTCAGCTTTACCTTCAGCTTTACCTTCTTCGAGAATTTCTTGGTAAATTACAGACTCGCGCATAATTTCACTCCTGAAAATCTTCCTGATCACTTGTTTATCTAAAACTAACCCTGCTAACACGCTACTAGCAGCAGCTATATTTCTTTGTAACCTTGGATCTGTAATGGTTTCAACAGCTTTCGCTACTTCGTTTTTACTGTCACCTACTTACCATAAACTCAGTTGATTACTATTACTAATAGTATTCCAAGGTAAAGGTGGAATCTCTACATCATTTTCTTCTAACAATTGTTGAAAATAACGTGCATTATTAGGAGACATATCCTCTGTAGGACAATGTACAAACAAATAAATTTTAATTCCCTCTGATAACCACTTTTTAATATATGTCACCCATTCATTCATAAATTGCTCATTCATAGATAAACGGGGATGGGAAATAAACCGAATTAATGTAAAATTGGCAGTGACAGAAAATTGTACTGGTAATTGTGGTTTACGCCTTTCTGATGCTAATTGTGGATCATCTTCCCCAGAATACACAGGACGAGTATCTAATAAAACTCTACCAACTCCTAAATTTTCTAACAAAGTTGTTAAATTACTCAAATGAGGTTCTTTAAACCAGTCACCATGTCTCACCTCTAATGCTAAAGGTACATCTTGACGTGGCCATGCTTCCAGGAATGTCTGCAAGTCATCCAGTAACGCAGGTGAGTAACTCGGTGGTAGTTGGGCAAACATTGGACCCAAACGCTTACCTAATGGTTGCATTCTCTTTAAAAATGCTAACGCTTCAGGAATATGGGGTTGCAGTAATTTTTGATGGGTAATATCTCGCGGTAACTTTAGGCAAAACTCAAACCCCGGAGGTGTTTCTGTCATCCAACGGGTAACGGTTTCCGGGTTAGGAACAGCGTAAAAAGTGGTATTACCTTCTACCGTGGTAAAACGACGACTGTAAAGATGCAAAAAGTCCGTGGTGCGAGTTCCAGAGGGGTAAAGTTCGCCCACCCAACCTTTATAAGCCCAAACTGCACAACCGATGAAAAATTTCACAAAACCAGTTCACAAAACCAAATACTATCTGATCTGATTTAATTCTATAACTAGGTATTGGCTTTGATAATGTTTGATGATGTTTGATGATTAATTTTTGCCACTACCTGCTAGGATTGTATCAAGATTCTATAATAATGAGTACCAAATAAATTGGTATATTTTTGGTAAACTTATGCCCAGAAAAGAACAAGGTTGGGTAACATTCCAAACCTCAGAGGAAGAACGGAAGATTTTAGAAGAGTTTTGTCAGCATTCTCAGCGTACTAAAACTGAGATTTTGCGGGAACTGGTACGCGGGTTAAACCAAAAATCTGTTTCATCTGCACCCACAATATCACAACCAACCCCCCAAGAGAAGGTAGAAACTCAGACTGTTGAGATAGAAAATATTATTCCCAAGAAACCATTAAAAGTTAGTTCTCGTAATGTTTTAAAAGGAGTGGTTAAACGAGTAACTACCGGAACTGTTAACAGTGAAATAACTTTAGAAATTGTACATAAAGTTGAATTAACTTCAATCATTACTAAAGTATCCGCAGAGGAATTAGGATTAGTTGAAGGTGCAGAAGCTTATGCTGTGATTAAGTCTAATGATATTGTCATTGCTAAGGATTAAATGTAAGCATTCAGCCATCAGTAATCAGTAGGGGTTTAGCAGTGCTAAGAAAATGTTTGAAAAGTCACTCATGATGTGTCAAAAATTTTCTATTTATCCCCCTAAATCCTCCTTGAAAAGTCGGACTTTGATTAATCTCTTTTACATTCTAGATTTAAGCTGATTACTGATAGCTGAATGCTTACCTATGCTTCCACCTTCACACCTTTCCAGAAAGCAATATAACCTTCTATATTTTTCGCTTTCTCTTTGGTGCTGGGATAGTACCAAGCTGCATCTTTGTTAACTTGTCCATCTACTTCAATGGTGTAGTAACTCGCAACTCCCTTCCAAGAACAAGTGGTGTGAGTATCACTGTCTTTGAAATATTGTTTGTTAATAGCGTCAGCAGGAAAGTAATGGTTTCCTTCTACGACTACGGTATTATCACTTTCGGCTAAAGTTGCACCGTTCCAAGTTGCTTTCATAGTGAGGATTGAAAAGAAAGTTTACAATTCTTATTGTGACATTTTTAGGTGACTACTGGATAGTATTTACAAAATTCCTGAAAATAGGCTAAGATTGCCCTTGATTTGTGGTATGTACTGAATTTGGTTTGGTTGACTTTTTTGCGAAACAGCTATCACGACTGTTGAAATAATCTTTACGGTAAATTACTTGATAGTGAATTTATGGAACTAATCACACTTACTGCTGTTGTAACTGCTGTTGTTACAATTTTAGGTAAACCTCTAGAGAAAATGGGCGAAAACCTTGGTGATGTCATCTGGAAACAAACCGGTAAATTAATCACTAAGCTACGCGACAAGCAACAAGCACCATCCCTGACTGCATCTATAGAAGCAGGTGAAACGGCAATAATAGATTATGGTCAAGCTGTGCTAGAACTAACCGAAGCAGCAGCAAACGACCGGGAAATTGCTGAAGCTGTACTAGATGTGGAAGCAGCAGTAAATAATGATCAATCGGAAACTGCTAAGGAAATTAAAGCTAAAGCAGAAAAAATTGAATCAGATGTTAAATCTCAGCCTTCAGTTATTAATAAATTTGCGAAATTGGCAGAGGAAATAAAAGCAGAAAAAGGGTCAATGGTTGCCCAACAAATTACAATTGGGACACAACATAATACTTATAATTGACTACAGCCGCCCGATGGGGAGAGTCGGGCAAAGTTAACTCCCAATTGGCCTGAAATCTGCCGGGAAATGTTAGCAGAAAGGCAGAAATTAACCACAAATCCTCTCACTCATGCTGAAGGGGTTAATTTTCGGGTGCAAGATGTTTATGTACCACTGGGTTTGGTGGAACGGAAAAAACAACCCAAACAAAAAAGTAATCTTGATATTTCTCCAGAAAGGGGTTCAGAACTTTATCAAGAAACAGAAATTACTCAAAAATATGAAAATAATGAATTTTTAGAACAAGTTTTTCACCAAAAAAATACACCAAAAAGTCAAGGTAAACGCATTGCCATTATTGGTGAACCAGGGGCAGGTAAAACTACATTATTACAACAAATTGCTAATTATTTATCTCACCAAAATACAGATGCTATTATTATTTGGATATCTTTAGCTGAATTAGAAAATCAAACATTACAAGATTATGTATTTACAACTTGGTTAAATGCTGCTAGTCAACAAGCAAACAAAGCGGCAGCTGATCAAAATATTAAAGATGATTTAACTAGCCAATTTAACAACGGTAAAGTATGGCTGTTGTTAGATGGGTTAGATGAAATGGTTGTCACATCTGGTAATCCTTTAGGATATATTAATCAAGCAATTTGTCAAGGGGGAATTATTACTCAAGCGCGAATTGTCTTAACCTGTCGGGTAAATTTATGGGATGGACAAAGTAATGCACTGTCTGATTTTGATACCTATAGAACTTTAGATTTTTCCTATCCTGAACAGGTGGAATTATTTATTAACAACTGGTTTATCAAAGAACCACAACAGGGAGAATCTTTATTTAATGATCTCCGGCAACCAGGAAAAGAAAGAATCCAAGACTTAGTAAAAAATCCACTACGGTTAACGCTACTTTGTTTTAATTGGCAACAGAAAACCGGAAGTTTACCAGATACTCAAGCCGGACTCTATCAGCAGTTTGTTGATGATTTTCATAAATGGAAGCAAGAATTATTCAATCAAAATGTAGGCGATAAATTAGACACTCTCAAGGATAAATTGGCAGAGTTAGCTAAAGTCGCTATAGACAAAGAAGCTACTCGTTTTCGCTTGTCAGAAACTTTAGTCAATGAATGCTTGGGTAAAAACAAGGATCAAAATTCTTTACTCAGTTTAGCTTTAAAATTGGGTTGGTTAAATCAGGTAGGCAGAGATCCAAACGGAAAACCTACTTATGCTTTTTTCCATGCGTCATTTCAAGAATATTTTGCAGCCACAGCAATTGATGATTGGGATTTTTTCTTACCCAGAAACCATAAAAATAACCCTATAGAAAATAAACAATATCGAATTTTTGACCCACAATGGAAACAAACTATATTATTGTGGTTTGGGAGTAAGGATGTAGATAAAGCTCAAAAAGAGGCATTTATTCAAGCATTGATAAATTTTCAAGATGGCTGTGCGAAATATCAAGGTAAAAGTTTTTATGGTTATCGAGCCTATTTTTTAGCTGCTGCGGCCATTACTGAGTTTAAAAACTGTGATCGAGCAGATGCAATAGTTAAACAGATTGTTGATTGGAAATTTGGTAATTTTGACACTATTAGAGAGCAAGTTACAACAGCATTACAAGAAACGGAACGCACAAAAGCGATCGCCGCTTTAGTGCAACTTATCCAAACATCCCAGGATGAGTACACCCGTTGGCGGGCGGCTGATAGCTTAGGGAATATAGACCCTGGCAATGAAAAAGCGATCGCCGCTTTAGTGCAACTTATCCAAACATCCCAGGATGAGTCCACCCGTTGGCTGGCGGCTGAAAGCTTAGGGAATATAGACCCTGGCAATGAAAAAGCGATCGCCGCTTTAGTGCAACTTATCCAAACATCCCAGGATGATTTCACCCGTAGGCTGGCGGCTGAAAGCTTAGGGAATATAGACCCTGGCAATGAAAAAGCGATCGCCGCTTTAGTGCAACTTATCCAAACATCCCAGGATGAGTCCACCCGTTGGCGGGCGGCTGATAGCTTAGGGAATATAGACCCTGGCAATGAAAAAGCGATCGCCGCTTTAGTGCAACTTATCCAAACATCCCAGGATGAGTCCACCCGTTGGCGGGCGGCTGATAGCTTAGGGAATATAGACCCTGGCAATGAAAAAGCGATCGCCGCTTTAGTGCAACTTATCCAAACATCCCAGGATGAGTCCACCCGTTGGCGGGCGGCTGATAGCTTAGGGAATATAGTTAATAGTAATCAGGCACGATCTTTGCTAATTCAGACTTTAAGTAGTTATATGTTAAATAATAAAAGTTATGAACTGATCTGGAAATGCGCTCAAAATATGCCCTATCCCGAATTTTATCAAGCTGGGTATCAGCCTTTCTTGGGAACTCGCTTAGTCAGAAGTTTAAAAAGTATTCTATTTATGCGTATATTTTAATCAACTCATAGAATTCAAATTTTCACAATTTATTATATTACTCAAACCAATCTTCACCACCAGGCAACTGTGCCAAATAATTATCAATCATATTTGCTAACTCTTTAGGCTGATGTTGATAAGTTAATTGTAAAATATTCTCAGCAAAATTAATCAACTCTTCTCGATTCAACCTTTGGGAAACTTGACTTGGTTTTAACGTCCCGCCAAAAATCTCTGCACTCGCTGGACGAATCGCCATTTCTACTGCTTCTGCTAACAATTCTTGCCATTCATCAGCTTTAATATAATATGATTTTTGATTATCTTTGATATTCAATTTAGCAATTTGAATCACAGAATCAGAAATAGAAGCAATCCAAGAATTAGTTAAACGCTGTTCAATTTGATTTTTAATCAGATGAATAACCAACCTCACTAAAAAAGCCTCTATTTTTCGCAACGTTGCCTGTTTACTCATATCCTCCAAATCATCAATAATTTCTAAAGCATCATCATAACGACCTTCTAAGATACTTTGTCTTAAATCTATTAACTCTTGAGTCATAATTATTTCCTAGAAATGCTAACTTATAATAAAATCCTCATTTTCATCCTGTACATCCTAAAATCCTGGAAATCCTGATTCAGACAATTTCAAATTCATCCTGTTAATCCTAAAATACTGGAAATCCTGATATGGCTAACGCCACGCTTCGCTATCAGACAATCCTAGTTTATAATTATAGCCACTATTTCCCGTTGTGTAACCAGCGTGAGTTAAAATTTTCATATCCTGATCCCTGCCTGAACAAACTGCACACACATTTACCATGCTTCAGTATCCCCAACTAGAAAAATATTTAAAAAATTACTTTGGTTATGACCAATTTCGCCCTGGACAACGGCAAATTATTGAAGATGCCCTGCAAAATCGTGATTTAATGGTAGTTATGCCCACGGGTGGGGGTAAATCTTTATGTTTCCAATTACCTGCACTTTTAAAACCAGGTTTAACAGTAGTGGTATCACCATTAATAGCATTAATGCAAGACCAAGTGGAAGCACTGAAAAATAATAATATTGCTGCCACATTTCTTAATAGTAGTCTCAACACCTATCAAGTTCGCTCCCGTGAAGAAGCAATTATGACTGGTAAAGTTAGATTATTATATGTTGCTCCTGAACGGTTAGTTAGTGAAAGATTTTTACCGCTTTTAGATGTAGTTAAAGAAAAAATTGGTCTGGCTAATTTTGCTATTGATGAAGCTCATTGTGTGTCTGAATGGGGTCATGATTTTCGCCCAGAATATCGGCAATTAATATTATTAAAAAAACGTTTTGCTCATGTCCCAACTATCGCTTTAACTGCTACTGCTACAGATAGAGTGCGAGCAGATATTATTCAACAATTAGGATTAAAACAACCAAGTATTCACATTGCCAGTTTTAATCGCCAAAATCTTTATTATGAAGTGCGTCCTAAAAGCAGTCGTTCATACAGTGAAATCTTAGAAATAGTCAGAGAAAATGAAGGTTCAGGAATTATCTATTGTTTAACCCGAAAAAAAGTTGATGAACTAACTGTTAAATTACAAAATGATAAAGTTGCTGCTTTACCCTATCATGCAGGTTTAACTGATGATGAAAGAAGCAAAAATCAAACTAAATTTATTCGGGATGATGTGCGGGTAATGGTAGCGACTATTGCTTTTGGTATGGGTATTAATAAGCCAGATGTGCGGTTTGTAATTCATTCAGATTTACCTCGTAATTTAGAAAGTTATTATCAAGAATCAGGACGTGCAGGAAGAGATGGTGAACCATCACGGTGTACTTTATTTTTTAGTTTTGGTGATGTGAAAACTATTGAATGGAGTATTAACCAAAAAACCGATCCCCAAGAACAATTAATAGCTAAACAACAACTTAGACAAGTCATAGATTATGCTGAAGGAACAGACTGTAGAAGAACAATTCAATTAGGTTATTTTGGGGAAAGATTTCCCGGAAATTGTGGTAATTGTGATAATTGTCGTTATCCCAAACCTGTGCAAGATTGGACTATTGAAGCAATGAAATTTCTATCTTGTGTAGCGCGGTGTAAAGAAAGATATGGCATGAGTTATATTATTGATGTGTTACGAGGTGCCAAAACTCAAAAAATCACTTTGAATAAACATGATCAATTATCAACTTATGGTATAGGTAAAGATAAAACTGCTGATCAATGGCGAATGTTAGGGAGATCGCTTTTACATCAAGGTTTATTAGAACAAACTAATGATGGTTATTCGGTGTTAAAACTGAATGCTTTAAGTTGGGAAGTAATGCGAAAACAACGCCAGGTTTCTATTGCTGTTCCTGTTTCTCAAAGATTAAATTTAGTAGATGTGAATAGTAAAGCTTTGGATGTGGAACTTTTGATGAACAGGTTGCGAAGTTTGCGGAAACAAATCGCCGATGAACAGGGTTTTCCACCTTATATGATTTTTCAAGATTCGACTTTAAAATTAATGGCACAAGTCAAACCTAAAACTTTAGAAGAATTTGCTAACTTGGATGGTGTAGTTAGTTATAAAGTCAGTCAATATGGGGAAAAGTTTTTATCAGTAATTCAATCCCATTGTCAAGAACAAAGTTTTCCACCACCCAAAAATACAGATCATTACCCAACTGATACGGAATCAACTACCTTGGAATTATATCAACAAGGTTTGAGTATTCAAGAAATTGCTGCAAAACGCAATGTAAGAACTACTACAATTATCCGTCATCTTTCTGATTTAATCGAAAAAAATCAACCTGTAGATTTAAATTTGTTAGTACCTTTAGATAGACAAAAGAAAATTTGGCAAGTTATAGATGTTTTGGGTGATATTTCTTTAACTCCTATTAGGGAATATTTAGGAGAAAGTTATAGTTTTGATGAAATTCGTTTAGTTAGAGCTAGATGGCGTAAAGAAAATAGAAAATAACGATTATTAAGTTAACTTCATTTGATGAAGTCTAGGCATAGTCAGCCTAAGAAACATCCTATTCCTGAAATTATTATTTTACAGCAAATTTCAGGTAAATGAGATAAGCTGTTGTGCAGCTAAATCGAATAAACAGCATTACCTTTATTTTTAACTTTGCGCTCCCATTTAATAATAAGACCTCCTTCGTTTAGCAATTTATTTAATAATTCTTCTAACTGTTCTACTGA
>NZ_BJCE01000080.1:0-21490 GCF_005402885.1 Sphaerospermopsis reniformis | reverse complement strand
CTCTTTTAGGTGTTTTAACAGCTTTTCTCTCTGTTCTTGAGACAGATGGTTTTTTGCTGGCATAATTCAGAAGCGATCGCTTAGTTACTTAATTCCCTATTATACAATCTAGCTGCACAACAGCTTATCTGGCATTTCCAAAAATCCCTTTGGCTTTGGTGAAGGCAGATTAACAACCTTGTTCCCTGAAACAGTAGAACCAGAATTATTAGTTGGAGTATTACTATTTTTAGTAGTTAAATTCGCACTACCAAACAATACTTGATACAAAGCCCATACATCTGCTAATCGCACACCCATCCCTACTTTATCGAGTGCTGGAGGAATTTCTACACCACCATTCCAAATCAATTTCACATTACTGTAATATGCCTCTAATTCTGATCTAAGATACTCCGCAGTACCACCACATAAAATTAATTCATCAATATCACGGGGTATTTCTTGCAATAACCAGCGTACTAATGCTCGAAAATATTCATCCCGACTAATTTGGAGGGCAAAAGACATATCTTGGCCTTCTGCTAAAACCTCAACTTCACTTTTACGTCGTGATAAAGTAGCTAAAACTTCTGGTTTACATTCAGATCCTGCTGCTACTACTGTCGCTATAAGATAAGGATCATCTTTTGACAAACCACTACAACGTCTAACAAAATCATCCAACATCCATGACATCCCAAAGGCATTTGATACCCCTGGAGTTACTGCACCTTTATTAGATATTTGTACAGAAGCATTGCGATATCCCAACATTGCTACCGCAAGGTTGCAATTTTTAATGTTTTTCCCCAAAATATTGCGACGATGTAGATAAATACCAACTCCTTCGGGAACAACATTCAAGTCTACCAACTTGACTCTGATTTCACCAGTAGGTGTATTAAAACGTTTTAAAACCTGTTTTAATTTAGTTTCAAGTCGCTCCTTATCTTGATACTCTGAAGGTGGTAGTAAAACAGCGAGTGAAACCGTGAATTTATTCATCAGTTTTAATTTCTGACTCACAACCCACAAAACACCACAAATTTTTGGTACTGCATTTTCTTCTTTTAACTGCTTGAGTAAGGAATTACCACCATATTTGTTTCTCGCAAGGAAACCAACAGCATAATATTCTTCACCAATACCCACCCAGCAGGTGTTCTCTGGATCTGTTTCTCCAGATTTTGTTTTTTCATAGTTCTCTACTGAAACAACAGATACATCTGCTATTTCTGGTTCCATACAAAGCAACATAGGAAAGTCATTTTTATTAAATACACTTGCAATTGCTTTGGTTTGAGAACCACCTAAATCTATAGCCAGTGTCAAATCTGGAATTACACTATTTGTGGTTTTAGTCATGTTATTACTCCTTTTTCCATCAATGAACCGAAATATATTCTTTGTGATTTAATTTCGTTAATTATGATCCTAAAATTAGGTTTTACTTATTTATGGTGTTTATCCAAATAATGAACGGATATCCTGTCTAATAGCCGTTTGTTCATCTGTTAATTCCATCTGTACTTCTACATCTTCATCCCAAATATCATCTTGTTGGTTAGTTTCTGGAGATTGAGTGACTGTCGTTTTATTAGGAATTCTTTGTTCTATTGGGCTTTGATAACTAGCATAATTCTGTTTTATTACAGAATCGTTTGTAGTCAAAGTGGTACTAAAATTGTCCATCCCTTGAAGAATTATTTTAGCTAAGGATAAATTTAAATTTAACTTAATTTGAATATAATCCCAATGCTTTAAACAATCGATCAATGATGATAAAGTTACTTCCTTTAATAAATCATCATCTACTCCATCTACATTGATATAGGCTAATGGCATAAAACATATTCGTACTGCTTGCCATACTAATTCATCAATATTTTTATAGGAATGGTTGAGCAAATAATTCAACAAAATTCCATCTGAAGTATTTTCTCGAAATTGAAATCTCAGTCTCTTGTCTAAAATTTTTTGCCTTGTCATATATTGCCTCTATTTATTGATAAAGGATTAATATCTACATAACTATTAGTACAAACAACAAAAGTTTTGTTGCTGGCTGGAACACAAATTTATAAAGGATAATAACTATATTGCAATAACTAGCAATGAATTGAAAAGCAACAAATGATATAAGCAAGATATAATTTTTGATATATTTTTGTTTTAGTGAAACCTCATCTAAGTATTATGCTAAAAATATGTTTGAACAGAGAAAAATTCATAAAGGCAAATTCTTAAACCCGATTCATCAATTTTGTATTACAAAAGTAGTAAAATGTATGACGATAATCGCCAAATTACTCAATTTTTTAGATATGGGCAAGTGTAGGCAAAAGTGGGCAAGTGTAGGCAAGTGTAGGCAATTTACAGATAAAATCTTAGTACAAATAAACTAAAAGCAGATTTTTGGATCAAAAATTGTAGGCAAGTGTAGGCAAAAGTGGGCAAGTGTAGGCAAGTGTAGGCAATTCTGTTTTTTATGCTGACTTTATCAGTACAGGACTGAATTGACTGCTGGACAAGAGTTTTGACAACTACCATCAAAGTATCAGATGCTACTATTTATTTAACAGTGTAAATTCCCGGTGAAACGCAAGCCATGTTTTGTTTATACGCTCTAGGAGCATATGACATTTAAAAAATAGCCTAACTACAACATTTTTCTTCTGAAACAGTTTTTTGGAGAAAGCCATGAAGTCCAACAAAACTAAGGTAACTAATGGAGTTGCTAAAAAAATTGTATTTCCTATTCGTTTTGCTGCTGATGAGTACGAGCAACTTAAACAAAAAGCAAAAGAAGGCAGAGTGAGTATCACAGAATTTATTCGACGTGCCGCACTTCGACGGCGTGTTGTGGAATTGCCCCCTCCCCCTGAGTTAAATTGGAAGTTGTACACAGAACTAAATGCTATTGGGGTGAATCTTAACCAAATAGCTACAGCAGCAACTAACGCATCAAAAACAGGACAAGCTGTAAATTTTGATGTTGAGCAGCTGCAAAACTTAGTGAAATCCCTGCGTGCATCCATCAAGGAAACACAAATGCAATTGCTGGAGTGCGGGGTGACAGTTGATGAATCAGAAGAAATTATTTGATGGATCACGAAGGCGATTGCGCTTCGCGTACTGCCGAAGGCGATCGCTGTGCCAGTTGCGATCGCTCTAAAATTCACCACATTTTCCCAAATCACAAGAAAATCGCCGAAAGGCACGGAAGCCACTTGGCTTTAGACAGTGGAGGAAGTGCCAACGGCGAATTTATAGAGCCTCCGGCACGCTATCGCGAACGCCTTGATATTTAACCGTGATGCGGATCTTCGATATACCTTTTGATAACGTCTGCTGAAACTTGTCCAGCAGTAGAATAAAAATAACTATTAGTCCATAAACTAGGAAGTTTAAGTAATTCAGGAAATTCTCGCCTTAACAAGCAAGATGACCGTCCTTTAAAAGCTTTAACCACTTGATTTATAGCAACGTCTGGTTGATGTTCTACAAATAAATGAACATGGTCTGGGGCAACTTCAAGAGCGAGTATGTCCCAGTCTTTTTCTTTGGCTAGTTCGTAAATTATCTGTCGAAGACGTTTGGCTATCTCTCCAGTTAACACCTTTTTTCGTCGTTTGGGTATCCACACAAGATGCACTACTGCATTGCCTTTTGAATGATTTCCTATTCTGTATTCCAGCGTTGTCTTCATGTTGTTTCGTGGCTGCTATTGACAAGTAAATCATATCTCAACTATACTTTTGAAATCAACAAACATTGAAGGTCGAACAATGTACGGATGCCAACAAGTTCTCATTAAGTCCGATAAATCAACAACAGCAATCTTGGAGTACGTCTGCACAGAAGCTAAAAAGCTAATAAATTGTGGCGTTTACTATTCTAGGCAGATGTACTTTAAAACTGGACATATTCCCAGTAGAGCAGATTTGCATAAACAACTAGGAACTTATCAGAAAAACATTCATTATCAGGCATTGTATTCTGATACCTCCCAGCAAATACTAACCAGTGTAGCTGAATCTTTTAAATCGTACATTGGGTTAGTAAAAGCTGCGAAAAAGGGTGAGGTTTCCCAGAAACCAAAATTACCCAATTACCGCAAAAGTGTTATGGCTGTAGCTACTTTTACAGGCAGGTCATTAAAGTTAATTGATGGGATGATTAGGTTTCCTTTGGGAATAAAAGTTAAGGCATGGTTTGACATAGATTGTTTTTATCTACCAATGCCATCCAACCTTGATTTCAAGTCAATCAGAGAAGTACGCATTCTACCTAGAAATAGACAATTTTATGCAGAATTTGTCTATCAGGTAGATGAAGTAAAATCTGATGTTGATAAAAATAATGTTTTGGGGATTGACCACGGTTTGAATAACTGGCTAACCTGTGTTTCTAATCTAGGAACATCATTTATTGTTGATGGACTTCATTTAAAAAGTTTAAACCAGTGGTACAACAAATCAGTAGCTAAACTTAAAAGTGATAAACCGCAGGGCTTTTGGTCTAACAGATTAGCTGCTATTACCGAAAAAAGAAACCGACAAATGCGTGATGCAGTTAACAAAGCTGCAAGAATAGTCATTAACCGCTGCATTGAAAACAAGATTGGTACTATTGTTTTTGGATGGAATAAAGGACAAAAAGATAGTATTGATTTGGGGTCTAAAAACAATCAGAAGTTTGTCCAAATTCCCACAGCAAGATTAAAAGACCGTCTTACTCAATTATGTAAACAATACGGAATAGATTTTATAGAAACAGAAGAATCATATACTTCTCAATCATCGTTTCTTGATTGCGACAACATACCTAAATTCGGTGAATGGTTCGACTTCGCTCACCAACCGAAACCCGAAGGGTGGAAAGCAAGTGGTAAACGAGTTAGTCGTGGAGTGTATAAAACTTCTGATGGATTCAAAATTAATGCGGACTGCAATGGTGCTGCTAATATTTTGAGAAAAGTAGCGGTAATGCTAGGAGTTGATCTTAGCGGAATCAGTAGAGGCTGTTTAAGCCAGCCTAAGAAAGTTCGTTTATGGACTCTTCAGAAATCTCCGTGTCTTTAGACCGGAGAAGCTTAATATCCCAACAAAGTATTCAGCTAACCCCTAAATAACCCGTCGTAGACATTGCTGAGAGGAGTCCCCTTTGATTGGCAAGCAGTTTAAAAATCACAGCTTTCGCTCAACCCTAGAATATGTGCTGGGTAAGGAGAAAGCCACTATGATCGACAGCAATATGGGTGGAACTACACCCATACAACTAACTAGAGAATTTGGTGCAGCCAGAAGATTTCGCCCCAATCTCCAACGTGCTTGCGCTCATGTCATTCTTTCTATTCCTCACCGTGATGTATGCCATAACAAAGGGGAATATCATGAACATTTGGAGGATGAGCAATACACAAAAATTGCCCAGCATTGGCTCAAGGCCATGAAATTCTTGGGAGAGGAATTAAATCAAAGCCAGTACGTTGTTGCTCGTCACCATGACACCAACCACGAACACATTCATATCATTGCTTCGCGTATCCGTATGAATGGCTCAGTTGTACCAGATTCCTGGGATTATCGCCGCAGTGAGGTGATATTACGACAATTGGAGAAAGAGTACGGTTTGGAAGAGGTGTCTTGTAGTAGTGATAGGGTGGCTAAAACAGTAGAGAAAATTGGAATTGAAACAACTATTAGCGATCGCCACGCCCAAACGCAAAAACAGAAACACCACTCTTCCAATCAACCACCTATTACCCAACTGTTAGCTGACATCATTGATGAAGCTACGAAGGACCAACCAAATGTTACCCAATTGATACAGAGACTTCAGCAACAAGGTGTTGTGGTTCATCCTCAGTTTAGTACCGAGGGTTTGTTTAAAGAGGCGATCGCTTTCGAGATGAATGGTGTCAAAGTTGGTGGGTATAAATTAGGGTCAGCATACAGCTTTCCAGGACTTCAGAAAAAACGAGGTGTATCTTATAACCCTGAACGGGACTTACCAGCAATATATTCTTGTCAGGGCAAAAAACAGGTTGAAATGCCAACACCTGCTATAGAAACAACGGTAACAATATTGTCCCCAGAGGAAGAAATACCATTAACCTATAAAACTACGCATAAACAAGAAACTACTTCAGAAATTAGTGCGGTGCAGAAATCTTCACTAGAACTACCGGAGGTAATCAGTTCCCTCACAGCAGACATATCACAATCAGAATTACATCAAGCTATTACTACACCAGAGGCTAAAAATAATACAAATGAGGGTAGTCAAGCACTAATCGAAGTTGAGGAGGCGAATAGTCAAAATGCAGTAACAGAAGCGACAGGAGAACAACCACCTTCCTTACAGAACGCTACGCAAACAGTAATGGCGAAACGCCCACATCTAGCGATCGCGCGGAGCGCACTGCCGGAGGCGATCGCTCAAAATGCAGTAACGGAGATAATAACGGAACGCCAAGTTGTGGCTAAACACCGGCTTTCAGCGATCGCTTCTAGTAAACCTGCAAAAAATACTCTGGACACTAAGAATAGAAGCAAGGTTTCTGTAGACAACCCAGATTCCGGTCAGGAAAGTAATGCAATACCTTCCAACACACCTTTGTTGAGCGCACACCAATCGGTTAATCGCTCACAAAATCACGCTAACAGCATCAGCCCAACTATCAGGTTTTTTTGGCAACAAGCAGGACAACCAGAAACATATTCAGGAAAATACTACGACCTTCAACTAGAGAAAGACATTCTCAAACTAAAACGCAAAAATGGGGAAGAAATTGCAGAAATTTACCTCTATGATGACGCTAAAGGTAAAGATAAAGGGTTGACAGATGAAGATTTGATGATATTGGAAAGACTGAAAATGCTACTGTTAACCCACAACCGACAAGAAGAACAAGAAAATAACAGAGAATTGGAGTAAAGACAGTTATATCAAAAATGGTTTTGATTTATATCAAACGATATAAAGCAACAAACAAAAACTACCTCCAATTCTACTTTTTTTTACTAGCAACATCAGTGAAATAACTTTTAGAATCAAATCTGAGGAAACTATTAGTAGTTATAGCGATCGCCCATGTTAGGACATCAATCAATTGATGATAAAACCCAAATAACAAAAGACTTTTCACACTGTCACCTGTCACCTGTTCCTTGTGACATCCTGTAACAGTGATGTATAAATTACCAAATTGGCAAATTTCAATACCGTGTTTCTGGTTCAAAAGGCAAGGTATCAACATCTTCAAAATTACGCAAATCTATTTCCATCTGCTTCCTCCTTTGTAAATAGGTTTTGTTGTTTGAAATAATTGCTTGCATTTGCTGTTCACCAAAATTTATGCCCTGTTCCGCATATCGAGCCGACAATTCATTGTAATTATCAACTTCAATTTTTTTACGGCTTTCCATTTCTGCTAATGATTCAGCACTGATACCAATACTATGAGCATATTTCACATACTCTGGTTTCAAAGAACCATCAACATTAAATTGCTGCTTTTCTTCTTCTGTAAAGAAATCGTAGGCAGTATAATTTATCCCAGATTCAGGGTCAGTTTCATCTAATTGTTTAAGTTGTTCATATTCAGATTTAAATCCTTGCCCATGTTCAGTAATATAATCATTATCAAATCCATAAGAATGCAATTGCTCAATGTATTTAGATTTTAAAGTACCGTCAGGATTGACTTTCTCTAGATACATATTTAACCAACGCTGTAATCGTGACATATCTAATAACTCCAACAAACAATCTATTGTAAATGATAAACAAATCAAATCATGACATTAGAATTTAAACATTTTGATACTCGATTAAACCAGTGGATTCATACAGATGGTAATGCCAAAAACTCTGATTCAATTTTAACTGAAAAACTAGATAATACACTTTTAGAATTCTTCTTACCAGAGAGAGATTTTTCCTTTGGACAAATGGATGAACACTGCACCGCAGAAGACTTAAAAAACCACCCAAATGGCGATGTGTTACTGTTTTCATCCAAAACTAGGCTACTCTACGGTTCACCAGAATGTTTAGAGATTATTGAAAAACTTTGTCCAGATAGAAAAGACCGTGGTGCTTACGGTTCTATTTTTTTAGGATCATGCAAAAATGCCATCCATGAAAGACTCAATATTTTAGTAGTAGATGACGCTAATGGAGAAAATGGAGGGATTTTACCAAATGATGTGGCATATAAATCTGTAGGTGACTGCTACGGGCAAATTTCAACTGAACTATATGACAAAATAACTAAAAGAAACGAACAAAAAGATAAAAGCTTCCGTGTAATACAACACCGCTTTGGCTGGAGAGAAACTGATGGAGAAGACACTAAATACCGTTTTGGTAAAGGCACACTTCGCCCTCATAAACTAGAAAGATTACCGTGGGTGAAAAATACACCCAAAATTGACCTCATCATCCCCATATCTAGCTTTAAGGGAACGGATAAAGATAACCCATCCACACCAATTAAACCGCAAATCAAACCAGGTTTATATAATCAAACTATTTGGTTGGGTGAAAAATCACAGTCTCAAAAAGGTAAAACTGCCATTTCTCAACTACTAGCTTCTTTCCCTCAAGGTATAAAAGACTTTGCGGAAGAATTAGAAAAGCAAGCACAAGAACTTGCAGAAATTCAGAAAGACCCTAGAAAAGTCGCACAGCTATATTGCGAAAAATACGAAAAACGTAAAGCATTTATTGGACAACAAAAACCAGAACAATTAGAGAATGAAACGCCAGATAAACCAGTAGAATTATATAACGATAATCCTAATTCAGATGATTTACAAGAAGATAGTGAATCTCAACAAGATGATTTGTTGATGTACAAAATTATCAAAGCAGATTTACTTGGTCATGCTCAACTTTTAGAAACTGAGAAAGTTAAACAAGAACTTACGCGATTTGTACAAAATGAATGGCGAGATATTGCCCTTGGTCGTGTTCTTACCTTTGACCGGGGAATGATTATTCCCTCCAAAGAACTTAAAAATGGTGAAATTTGTGTCCCTTGGATGATAGAAGGTGAAAAAATCCTGAATTTTCGCTCACCTTTTTTAAATGCCAATGGTTTGTGTGTTTCTATCAACAAACAGGTTGAAGATTACCTGGGACCAGATGGCAACCCACTAGAAGGAATTATCGTGGTCAACGATGAAGACCACAAACGCATCCAAGCTAGAATTGAAGCCCTAAAAGCACAAGGTATTGAAACTGAAGAATTAGACCCAATAGAAACAGAATCAGAACGTCAAGGTCGAGATTTTGATGGTGACTGTATTGGTGTAGAGTTAGCAAATAAATATCCTAATTTTACTGCCGAAGCCGAATATAAAAACTTGCCTGAAAATGCTTATGATCCCACAGTTAAACTGAAAAAGCAATCTTTTTACAGAGAAGATGGTACACAACCTGAATTTGAAGAAATCGCTATTCACATGAGTGATGGTATCAGTGTTGGTATTATCAATAATCATGTGACAGCATTGGAAGCTTTAGAATCAGAAATAGAAATTTTAATCAACTATGGTAATTACCAACAACAAACCGAATATTTAAACCAAGTTGCTAATCATTATAAAAAATTATTCCATTTAGAAAGTGATAAAACTAATTCTCAAAAAATTAGGCAAGAGTACAGAGAACAGATGCAAGAGTTTCTTAAACTAGCATCCGTTCAAGATAAAAGTCCTGAAGTAATAGAACAGGCAATGTTAGTTAACCAGAATATGTACCGACAAATGATTGAGGAAGCTTGTTTCCAAAATCAAATTGCGGTGGATTTATTCAAAAGTGCCAAAAAGCCTGATATGGAGGTAATAGCTGAAAACAAACGCTATCTTTATCGAGATGTTAATTATATTAAAGATAAAAAATCTTCATCTGCTTACTTGAATGAAGGTATTAATACTACTGGATATTCACCAGTGGAGTTACTAATTAACCAAGTTAATAAATACTTTGAATCATCTCCTTTAGAATCACGTCCTATTATCCAATTTCAAGATTTATTTAAAGGTGTAGAATTTACTCCTCAGCAAAAATTTCAAGCTATTTTAAATAAGCAAGAATTTGATGAAAAATTTAATGCTGCTACCAGATTAAATAAACGTCGAGAAACTGAACAAGGTTCTTATGCTGTTGTTAAAACAAGCAGTGGTACAGAAATCACCATTACTAATCTCACTCGCTACGAACATCCGGGAATTTGGAAAGGTTCAACACTCAACATCCGTTTAGAAGAAATACCAGAAAAATATCGGTCTTCGCAACGTCCCCATAATTTATTAGCAATAGCACAAATTGATGGAGAAACAGAAAATGGAGAAGCTAAATATGAGAAGTTGGGAACAGTTAGTCAACAATCTGTAATTGACTATAATTTAAAACCGGGAATGACTACTCAGGGAGCGACATTAGTTGAACTTAAACCTGAATTGAGAGAAAGTCAAATCAAGTTACTGTTTCAAGAAGCTTATGCTGTTGCTGAAAATTTCTATAATTTATTTCCTGAAGACCAAAAATTAGCAGTTGCAGCTGCAACGTGGAGTATATCAGCTTCCCGACAAGATGAATTAGAACAAGGTGATAATTCTAGTTTCAATTCTCGAAAGAAGGTTTCTAATTTTGTATTTGCAACTTTTGGTAAAGAAATAGTTGGTCAATTAGATGAGTTACAATTTTCACAACTCAAGGTTTTAGGAATTGGTAAGGAAGGAGATAATTTTATTGGCAAAGAATGGAATCCACAAGAAAAATATGAGATAGAAATACGCGCTAGTCGCTATTCTCCAGGACATGAAAGACATAATTCTAGATTGGTTTTTGTCAAAGATAATGATGGAGAATACAAAGAATTTGCTGTTTTGGAACAAAGAACAGGCCAGTTACCAATTGGTACTCAAGCACAAGCATATATTAAACCAGGTGAAGCTTATACAGCTACAGCAACTATTAATTTACCATCACAATCACCAATCAACATTACTATCAGAGAAATTAGTAAATTTTCTCACGCAGGTAAGACTTTCAATGGTGAAGCAGTTACACTCACTATTGGTAATTTACCCATTCCTGTTAACACAGCTAAAATTAAATTGGATGGTCAAACATTAGGAGAACTGGATGCTGATTCAATTCAAGAATTAAGAAAGATAAATTATTTATCTAATGGTAATCCGCTACAACTTAAATTAAAATCTATTGGTGATAGTCAAAATGAAGGTGGTTTTATTATTGCTGAATCACCTCATGGGAATTTATTAAAAATTAATAAGATTAATGTTTATGATTTCAAAGGTCAAGTTTTTACTGGAGAAGAATATAAAAGCGTTAGTTTAGAAGTACCAACCAGTAAAAATAGAGATGCTGTTTTTCTTGATGGAGAGTTATTAGGAGTTCTGCACTATAAAAAAGATAAGGAAGCACTACAAAGTTTAGGATTACTTAAACACGGTCAACAAGGTTCTGTTAATTGTTCTTTACAAAGCAATTTTTCTCACACTTTTATTAATATTGAACCCAGTACAGTACAATATCCAGAAATTTGGACAAAGGAAGCTCAAGCTTTTCAGGATAACTCTCAATTAAATACAGTAACGAAACAAGAGATAATGGTGGAAAATAGTGGTTTGTTACTGGAGAAAATCAAAAAGCGTCCCACAATCTTATTTTCCGCTAAGGAAGATCAGGTACTTGGTTTAATAGGGATGACGGTAGATAACCATAAAACAGAATTAGTACAAAATTGGTTGCAAGCTAAAAATATTGAATTTAATATTTTACCTGGACAAGATGTACCGCTAGAGACTAAAAAAGGTATGTCTGTATTTTACTTGGTTAGCAATACAATTATAAATGATGATTTAGATGCTTTGAAAGCAAAGTTTGGAGAAATATTAAGTGCTGATGGGACAGATAGTGCTTACAGTCAACGTCTTAATTCTCTTCCTAATAGACCATATATAATAGGTGAACAAATAGATAAACTTCAGGAATCAATTACAACAACAATTCCTGTTACAGTTACACCCAAAGAAACAATTTTAATTTCTGAAAATCAGCAACAGATATCCGCAGTAGCTGAGGTATTAACTGTTAATGACACCATCGTATCCAAACCCGAAGAAAAAGATGTTGTGATTTCGGGTAAACCTGTGCAAATGGTGTTTCCGTTGAAAATGCACGGTGAACCCAATCCTTTACCCATCAGCACTACTATTGAAGCTATGCGCGGATATGGTAGATGTCATACAACCAGAACTTATGAACCGTATAAAGCTTATGGGTTTAAAGAGGGGGATATAGCGATCGCTTCCGGTAGGTCTAATAGTGCGATCGCTATATCTAATTCCCAACAAGTTGCCTTTCGCGTCGGTAAACAATACCGCATCACCCCAGAAATGATTGCAGATTCAGCATATCAGCAACAATGGGCAGCAATGGAAAAACACAGCAGTCGAGAATTGGCCAGTTTTAGGGATAAACCTGAAGTGTGGGGACTGCATACAGAACCACTGGGAGATTATGTCAACGGTAAAATCGTACCTTTTCCCAGCGCAAAACTTGAGAAGTCGTTAATTACACCCGCTATACCACCTTTATCTACAGCTAAACCCCCAGCAACTGTTATTACTTCTCCAGTAAATATCGGTTCGAGAAGTTCTGACCCTCTAGGTGCGGCTATGACTAATCCTACTGTTAAAGCTAAGGAATTAGGCAAAATCCAACGGGATTACCCTGTGTCTTTCCGTGATAACGCCGCAGTAACCGCCGGTAAATATGGACCAGAAACTTATACCCAAGATAAACCTGCTGGAGTTCCTTTTGTCTCTGCTGAACAAGCTTATCAACACTACAAAACTACAGTACCTTTGGGAGAACCACGAATACAGTTAATGGCAGAAATCATTCAAGCTAAGTTAGAACAACACCCCAAGTTGTTTGCAGCTATCACCCAAAGGGGAGGAATGGAATGGTTGGAAAACTGTACTCACTATGTCACTTCTGCCAGAGATAACTACTGGGAAGGCAAGGGTAAAGAATCTCCATTTATTCGCGCTTTGATAGAGGGATATTCCAGGGTGTTGGAAAATTCTCAGACTATTACTCAAGCATCGCCAGAATTGCCATCCAAGGAAGATGTAAAAACAGTTACTACACCGCAACCTAGAGATTCTGTCCAAGAAATTATTAGTTCCCCCAAAAGTTCAAACCCACTTACTAATCTCCAACCCCTAAATGCTTCTGTAGCAACGCATATGCAAAAAGATGTGGCAATGGCTGAAGTAGCTACTCAATTTATTGGTATATCTGCTGCACCACCTGACACAGCTTCTAGCACCCGTAATTATCAACAAGCTTGGGGGAAAAAGGCAAATACAGGTGTGTACTCAGCCAATGACACAATTATGGTTTCAGGTTCTGGGCCTTGGAGGGGTGTTACTCAACAACAAATTTTGGACACCTTCAATAAACATTATGTACCACTGATTGATCAGGCGATCGCCTCCAAAAGTTCCTTTGTAGTGGGTAATTCTGCTGGTACTGACCAACTGGTAAAACAATATTTAGAAACACAGGGGTATAAGTTGGAAGCTGTAAATGATGGGTACACACGCGCAGTCAAGCTAGAACAAGATACTACGCTTACTAACCAACAACCACAATCTGTTACACAAACAGCTTCAGCAGTATCTTCCCCAGTACCTACACAACCATTATCTGTAGAGTCATCTAACAAAATAAATTCGCCCAACTCTACACCTATTTCCTCATCAAACATTGTTCAAAAAGAGGCTGCTGATACCAGTCTTCACCATGAAGAAACAACTATAGAACAATTAAGAACTTGGTATTTAACTGCACAAAAATTAGGTAAGTCAGCAGAATATATTCAGCGAATTGCCGAAGTTGGTAATGAGTTTAAATCAGGTAGAGGATTAACAGATAAAGCACGTTTAGCAATGAATAATGATTTTCAAGAATTACATTCTATTAATCGCATCACACAAATCGCTCAACGAATAGGAGATGTATTTGGCAGTCGGCAAGAAAACGGGGAAATTATAGTACAAGGTAAAGAATACTTAATTACCATCAATAATTCCCAAAAGGATTTAAGGATTAATAAAAAAGATGGAACTGTTTTACTAGATATTCAATTAGGACAAATCAAAGAGAGTAAAGTATCGGCTGAAGTTATTGATGTATTTGAGGAGATAAATCAAAACATCAATCAATCTTTAGCATCTGTCAAAAATCAGTATCTTCAAGTTTAATATTTTAGGACTTACGCACAGGGTACGAAAAATATGACTTTGAGATTGCTTCGGAGTGGTCGTAATGACGAAAATATGTTAATCTTGCGTAAGTCCTATATTTATCAAATTCAATTTTTTTTATTTGCACAAAACACCAAAGTATGTAAACTAAACTTCAATTTCAGATTGCGTTTTTTACAATACATCTTTAAACTATAGCTGTAGCCAAGGTAATTAAGACATTATCAATTATGGAAACATAAAAATAATAAGGTATTTCACTATTGCCTTCTGCTATAACAACCCACCTAATCAATTCATTAGCATAAATTTATGACAAATAACCCCCTAGCTATACTCACTGAAGAATCAAATAAAATATCACCTGATATTTCACCTACTAAAACTGCTTATATGTTAAGCCAACTTCTTGAATATGTTGGTTACGATGAATCAGAATCTATTCCAGTAACAGAAACAGTGAGTATTGAAGAACAAAACGATGCTATCAAAACATTGGCATCTATTATTGCTAGTCTTAATTATGGAAGAACAGTAGAAGAATCCATTTTAATAGAATTTGAACCAGACGAAATCCAGTTAGAAAATCCAGAGTTTATTCCTGAATCACCAATAACTTTCGTAGATGATTTAACTGTAAATAAAACAACGGAAAAACAAGATAATTTCACTCAAATCAATTATGATTCGATCATAGTTTTAGAAGATGAACAAGAAGAAAACCAAGCAAAAATATATGAGGAAGATATTATGTTGTATGTTATTCCTCTGATAATGGCAAGGTTAATGAACGAAGGAAGTTTATTAGAAGATAGTGAATATGGAGAAATGAGAGTTTATCAATCGGATGAATTTACTGCTTCACTACAAGTTACACCTACAGAGGAGCAAATTTTAATTTTGAAAAGGAAGCAACATTTATATTTTGAAAACGAAGTTGCTTTAAATGCTACTAAAAAAACAAATTATGCCCAATTTCAAGTTACTACAAATCAATTAACAGAGGCAGAGTTAGAAAAGTTTAAATTGATAGCATTAATGGAATACAATCAAAGTAATGAATTTAATAAAAAAGAACAAGAATTAGGAGATTAATAGAATTTAAGTTTAGACTAAATCGGTGATGTTCAAGAAAAAAAGGGAGTCTGATTGAATACAGTCTCTTTTTGGCAGAAGCTAAGAGAAGAATCACCTAGTTTTACTCGCCAATATGAAACGTACTTTCTTAGAAGAATTTTGTCAAGCTGCCTACAAGTATTTAGGTATAGGTAAAGACACTACCTTTGAATTGACAGATGCGATATTGCTATGCAATTTTAAACCACTCACTAAGTCCCCTCAAGGAATTACCACTAACACCACCATAAGAAGCGATTGCGCGGAGCGCAGTGCCAAAGGCAATCGCTTTATCATCAAAGATAAACATCTTTTCTTGTCAGTGTACTGCAACCGATTTGTTAGGCTGCTATAACCATACAGTTAGGACTAATTCTGTGGAGACTCATTCAGTTGTTGTTGAATTTGTTGGACTTCTTTGAGCGATAAGCCTGTTA
Source organism: Sphaerospermopsis reniformis (assembly GCF_005402885.1). Lineage (NCBI taxonomy): Bacteria > Bacillati > Cyanobacteriota > Cyanophyceae > Nostocales > Aphanizomenonaceae > Sphaerospermopsis > Sphaerospermopsis reniformis. Next base: position 5,634 of record NZ_BJCE01000080.1, on the reverse strand, counting down.
CACGGGCAACCATCTCAATCGCTAAACCTTCTCTTAGTAAATTATTGGCAATTTCTCTCTGTTTTTTTGCCCCTGCTTCTTCCTGAATCGAACGGTAAATCACAGATTCTTGCATGATGTCTCTCCGCACTAAACTATAAATTACGTCTTGCTCTAATCTTAACCCAGCCAGAATTGCTGAGGCTGCTATCAGATTCGCCTGTATCGCTGGATCTTCAATCTGATCGGCAATTTTAGTTGCCTGGCGTAAGGTCTCTGCTGGATTGGCAGTCTGTCCCAGTGTAGCAAAGGGCAATAGTCCAGGATATTGCAAAAATAGTGAAGCAGGTTGCTCCCACAAACGAATGACATCAAATTCATGGTGTGTGCGTTCCATTGTGAAACTGGTTTGATAAACTAACTCTGAGGTAGTCTGCTTCAGATAAATCACAACTTGCCGCATCGGTTTAGTTGGATCTTTGCGGTACATTCGCACGCGGTAATCCAAAACACGGAATGGAATATTGTTTTTGGGAAGTGTTTGGAACTCGATATGCAAAACAGATTCGTCTGATTCCAGTAAAATTAGGGCATCGGCGCGAATCGGATCGAGGGAGAGTTCAGAGGGTTTGAGTTCTGTCATTGTGACAGACTTCCCTAACAGCCAACTGGCGAAGTCGGCGGAGAAGTGTTCGGCAAGGTATCGGCAGGTATCGTCATACATGGGAGAGATTGTACAACCGATTATACCGATTTGATGTTGAGCAAATATAACGTTTGATGAAGTGTGATAGGGCGATCGCTCTTGAGGAAGAATAAGGGCGATCGCCACACCCCCCACCTGCGATAAATATCCAGCTTACTGACAACAACAAAGCTCACAACCATTGATATTACGTTCACAAATAAAAACTACTCACCCTTATTGACAATAAAAAAGGGGTAATTTTCAACTACTCAATAACTCCCCCTCAAGGAACTATCACGAACAGCACCGTAAAAAGCGATCGCCATATCCCCCACTCGTGATAAACATCCAGCTTATTGAGAATAAAAAATCTCAAAACCATTGATATTATGTTCAAAAATAATAACTACTCACCCTTATTGACAATAAAAAAGGGGCAATTTTCGACTACTCATTATGTCCCCCACCTGTGATAATTAACTCCCCCCCTTGTGATAATTGATTTTTGAGTAAACCCTTACCCCATAAAGCTTTCAGGAAATTACAACTCAAATTTAATAAAACCTGCACATTATATAGATATGGCCGGAAAAAAACTACTCAAAACGGGGTTGTATCCTAGTCAGAACATCTATTTCAGCCCTGCGGGGACTACTCACCTGGTTTTGAGTGCGCTGCCATGAAACGTCAATACACCACCAAACGCAATCCTTGTCCTGTCTGTGGCAACCATCACGGTTGCGCTATTCGCTCAGATAACTTAATTGAGTGCTTGCGGAGTTTCAGCCAATATGATGCCCCTGCTGGTTATCGCTTTATCAAGCTCCTGCGTAACGATATGGGCGGTTTATTTGTCCCAGATGATAAAAGTGGTCAAATCCAGGGTGAGCGTCTGTCTTCGCCTCAAAGTCGGGCTGGTAGCAGAAAGATAAACAAGGGGTTGAGTATTGAGGAACGGAACAGGCAAAACCGATTACTTTTAAACTCCACTGTGAGTAGTTTGGGTACTCAACATATCTCCCACCTGCAAACACAACGACAGTTGACTACTCAGGAAATTAACTGGCTCAAAGACTTAGGTTGGGTGAGAAGCTGGGAACCAGGATTATCTGCCCCGGTGGGGGTAACATCTGCTTTGGCTGGGGTGTCACTTGAAGGTAGACTATTGGGGAGAGAAGGAATTGCGATCGCAGCCCTTGACCCCAATTTTCAAATCACCGGTTTTCAAATTGCTACTCTGCAAACCAAACCCAAATACATCTGGTTGAGTAGTTCCAACCAAGGAGGAAACGGACCACATTTACCAAATGGGGAACTACCTCTGTTTTGCTGGAAACACCCAAACAGTAAAAGGGCAAAAGTAGTAATTCTTTGCGAAGGCGCACTCAAGTCTCTACTCACCGCCGTGTTTTTGTGGCGTTCTGGACAAACTGATATTGCCGTCATTGGTACAGCAGTGGCCGCACGCTATGGTAACAAAACCCTCAAAGATTACTTGAAGCGGTTGCGTCCCCAAAAAATTCGCTTGATGCCTGATGCTGGTGCTATACTCAATCCTCATATTGCCCAAGGTAATGAAGATACTCTGCAACAGTGCCGTAAATGCAGATATCATCTCTCTGTGGGTGACTGGGGACAATTGGAAACTAAAGAGCAATTAGACATTGACGAATTACTGGCCGTAGGTCGGCAAGATGAGATTAAACTAATTAGCACGGCTGCTTACCTGAATCGTCATCATATCCATCAGCAAATCAGAAAACTACTCAAACAAGGTTCATTCCAGTTGGTGCAGGATAAGTTGATCACGCTAAAACCTGCTCCCAACTCTACAGACAATTTAGATTTAATTCAGCAGTATGCAAAAGGCGTTGAATACTGCCGTAAAGGTGGATATCAGGTAATGGTGAGTTGGAATAATGAAGCAATACCTTCCCCCTGTCCCCCGCACACTGCTCCCCTACCTCTTTTGACACCAGAAGAGTTTTTCGCTGGATGTTCAGAACAAGTACAACAGTCTCTGGCTCAGATAGACAGAGAATGGGGAATGCTCTACAAACTAAAGCTCTGGTTTGGGCGCATGGTGGAGCGTTATCGTCCCAAAAATGGTTTTGGTCAACAAAATTCGGGAGTATCGGATAGATACGAACCACAGAGGCACAGAGTACACGGAGAAAGAAAAGACAAGGTTAAGAGGTTTGACGCAGCTTTACAAGGTGATGGTGTTTTCAAAGGTGATTTTTCTGTTTCATCCTTTGGGTTAAATGCTGATCATGATGGTTTTAGCAGAATCACGAATAGGAGAACAGAGTACAGGGAAGATGGAAAAACAGAACTTTCCACAGATCAGGGAGTTACAGAACTTCTGGATCAAGATGAGTGTAATTTTCAGATAAACGAACCGCAAAGAACACAAAGGACACGAAGGAAAGAGAGTTTAAGAGATATTGTTCCCAATTCCTTTACATCACAACCTGATGAAAAACAACTGCTTTCGGAAGATGAGCAAGGTTTATCCTCACCCATTGCACCATGCAATGTCATTGAGTACAAACCTGGAAAGTTCGCTAAATATGGCACTTTACAACAACCACCGAAAATTATCTTCAAAAAAGGTCAGCGTTTGCAAGTTTACGCTGAAGCTATTGCAGCCGGGTGGAAACACATTTTAGATAAAAGTCCCACCGGTACATTTAAAAGCCATGATGCAGGAACAGCTTTACCAACAGCTTTGGGAGTAGAAAAGTTATGGTATTTTACCAGTCATGCTCGCAATGTGAGTACAGAAACCATTGAACGCAATTATGAATATCTGGATGTACGTAATTCAGGTATGGTCTGGGACACTACCCCTAACGGGAAACGCTATTTAAGATGGCCTAAACAGGGAGAAACACCAGATACAAAAGGTAATTGCCATCGTAGTCAGATTTTTAATGTTTTACGTAGTAAGAATTTAGACTCTATTGAAGGTGCAGAAAACCCCATCTGTGCTACTTGTCATTTACTAGAAGCTTGTCGTGGTTGTGCAGGTCCCGGTTTTGGACATCGTTTTTTAAGGAAAGAGACTTTCAAGAGCGATCGCATTCGTTCCCATCCCGACAGCGCACCCCAACCAGAAGATTTCGACTGGTCAACTAGCGGTATTTTCTGGGATGAAGTTATGCAAACAGTACAACCAGTTAATACTATCACTGCCAATTTACGGGACATTGATCAAGTAATGGCAGAGTTAATGACTCATTCTCCTGAAATCAGTCTGCAATTACAACCAATGTGGGCAGTTTTAAGAGAATGTATCACAGGAGATATTCAACAACCTTACTACGGTTGGAATGATGCTGGTGTCCGAGGAATGTTGGGTAAAGCACCAGAAAATTTAGATGAAATCATTACAGAAGTAATGCAGATTTTACAACCAGATTTATTACCGATTTTTAACTCTACCAGTAGGTATGGAGTAGATTTAAGTGATTTACCCAAAAAAGTGCGAAAACAGTTTGGTAATCCTATTTCTGAATTAGTGGATAAAATTCAAACAGAAGTAGTAGTTAACTGGTTTGTACCATTTTTACAAGTTTGGAGTAGAAAAATTCCCGGCGCAATGCGGATTGATAATGGTAAGTTGAGCGTGACAACTCGTAATTCACGTCATAGTGCAATTAGTCAATCAACACTATGGAATGTTTACTTAGATGCTACTACAAAACCTGAGTATATAGCTTGGTGGTTTGATATTGAACCAGAAGCAATTTTAACTGTAGAGCAAGAAATAAGGAAACCTAATAATTTACAAATTATCCAAATTACAGGATTAGGACAAGTTTCAAAAAATCGTTCTTCCTACTGTCAAGAAAGAGTCAGCGCACTCCGACAAGAATTATTGTCTCGTCATAGTGATATCAAATTTATTGACTTTGTGAAATGCTGTGAAAATGAAGATGGTGGTTGGTTTAGAGACAGTCGCGGTTCTAATGATTTCCAAGAAATTACAGCTTTAGCTACTTTTGGGATTCCCTATCAGAATATCGGGCATTTAGAAACCTTATATCTGACTTTAAAACCCACTGATGAGCAAGTTAACTATCATAACTGGGATGATGGAAAACTCAATCATAGGAATAGTAATAAACCATTATCTTACTCAAAAATCAATCAAGATTTACAAAAATTTATTGATTGGGTTACGCAATCGGAAATTATCCAAGCTATTGGCAGATTAAGAGTAAATAATCGTCGGGAATCAGAACTTAATTTTTATTTTTGTGCTGATTACGATTTGAGCTTTTTAGAACATGAAATCAAATATATACAAGCAGCAGAAATGACAATTGAAGCTGGTTCTAAAGATGAGAAATCTTGGTGGAAAATTGAAACAGCAGTTAAAGAACTTTGGTTACAGGGACAAAAGATTACTCAACCAGTTGTAGCAGCAGTTTCTGGTATGAGTCAGGGTTATATTTCCAAATTAGCAACTGAGTTTGGAGGAGGTTGGAAACAATGGTTAAAAATATTCCTTTCTCTATTAAATAGTAATAATAGCAAAAGGAATAATTTGGATGATATAAGCGATGTTGTAAAAGAGGAATTGGAAATGACAGATATAGATTTTAGTCTGCAAAATTTCGAGACGAAATCTCATCAGGAAATAGTTAAAACAGTATTTGCGATAGATAAACATTTAGATGATATTGATTGGCAGTATTTTTTAGATGAAATGCCAATTAAATCGCAGTCTAAGATTATCGCTGCTTTACTTTCAATCTTGCCTAAATGTTGGGTTCAGGAATTAATAACCCAAGTTGCTAGTTATGGGGAAGAGCGATCGCTAAGGCTGTACTTTGTGAAGTCAGTGGGTCAATAAAGTAATAAAATCCCCTCCAGTCAGAAAAAAGGAGGGGAGTATGTTAAAAGAAATAATTGCCATCTATGCTATCACGGATGACTTGTTGAAAGCGATTGGACAT
>NZ_BJCE01000079.1:0-21826 GCF_005402885.1 Sphaerospermopsis reniformis | reverse complement strand
ACGCAACTTTGTCATAATATGTACAAGTGGCAAACAATAAGAATAAAATGTAGCACAAATAAATATGACGATTATTTGCTGAGTAAGATTGAGATGTAGGTAGGTGGAATTGTCGAAGAGGGAGGTGGAGATGGTGTCTGAGAGCTTAGGAATGATGACGGGAGACTGGGGACTGGGGACTGGGGACTGGGGACTGGGTAATCAATTTTATTTTTACCAATTACCAATTACCAATTACCAATTACCAATGTTAATGATTAATTAAATAGATGAAAATTTATGTATAATTTTGAGCCACCTTTAAATAAAATCATGCGAGTGGGTTTAGTTGGGACTGGGTATGCAGCAAAATTGAGGGCTGAGGCATTAAAGCAAGATCCTCGGACACAGTTAGTAGCGATCGCTGGCCATACTCTTGAAAAAACAGCAGCTTTGGCTCAGGAATATCAAACAGAGGTGATAAATTCTTGGCAAGAGTTAGTCAACAGGGAAGATTTAGATTTAGTGGTCATCTCCTCGATTAATCAGGATCATGGTAAAATAACTCAAGCTGCCCTGACAAAAGGCAAACACGTAATTGTCGAGTATCCTCTGTCTCTGGATGTCAAGGAAGCAGAAGCACTGATCGCCTTAGCAAAAGCAAAAAATAAACTGCTGCACGTTGAACACATTGAACTTTTAGGCGGTTGGCATCAAGCTTTAAAACAACATTTAGAGCAGGTGGGTTCTTTGTTTTATGTTCGTCAAAGTACCGTTAAACCTGAAAACCCTGCACCCCGCAAGTGGACTTATAACCATGAACAATTTGGGTTTCCTTTAATGGGGGCGTTATCTCGCTTACATCGTCTAACTGACTTGTTTGGTGAGGTGTTCTCTGTTAACTGTCATCAGCGATATTGGGAAACAGAAACCAACTATTATCAAAGCTGTATCTGTGTAGCGCAGTTGTGCTTTAGTAATGGTTTGTTAGCGCAAGTGATTTATGGTAAAGGTGAAACCATCTGGCAGTCAGAACGCAAGTTTGAAATTCACGGTGAAAAAGGCGGTTTAATCCTCGATGGTAACACAGGAATTTTCGTACAGCCAGAAAAAACAACATTGATAGATATGGGTACTCGTCGGGGATTATTTGCTAAAGATACGACAATGGCATTAGACCATCTTTTTTATGGTAAGCCTTTGTATGTCACCCCAGAACAAAGTTTGTATACTTTAAAAGTGGCAGATGCTACTCGTAAAGCCGCCCAAACAGGTTTAACTATATTTCTAACAAAAGACTAGATAGATGAGAACTGAACAAATTGTTGTTTTATCCCAAAGAGAAATAGAAAAAATGCGTCGGGCTGGACGTTTAGCAGCAAAACTGTTACAGCATCTAGAACCGATGGTTAAACCAGGGGTAAGTACCCAGCAACTCAATGATGAAGCAGAAAGATGGACACAAGCACAGGGAGCTAAAAGCGCACCTCTAGGTTATAAAGGTTTTCCTAAGTCAATTTGTACCAGTGTAAATGAAGTTATTTGTCATGGTATTCCCCATGCTAGACAAATTCTCAAAGAAGGGGACATTATTAATATTGATGTGACACCTATCGTTGATGGTTATCATGGCGATACATCTAAGACATTTATCGTTGGTAATACTAGACCCAAAGCGCAGAAATTGGTAGAAGTAACAGAAAAATGTCTTTATTTGGGTATTGCGGAAGTAAAACCAGGGGCGAAAATAGGTGATATTGGTGCGGCTATTCAAGAGTATGCTGAAGCTGAAGGTTTTTCCGTAGTGCGGGAGTTTGTGGGACATGGTATCAGTAATATTTTCCACACAGCACCGGATATCCCCCATTTTGGCACAAGGGGTAAAGGTAAACGGTTAAGACCGGGAATGGTGTTTACCATTGAACCGATGATCAATGAAGGTACTCAGGAAATGGAAATGTTAGCTGATGGTTGGACTGCGGTAACACGCGATCGCAAATTTTCAGCACAGTTTGAGCATACCATTGCTGTGACAGAAGATGGAGTAGAAATACTGACTCTACCAGAATAGGGAACAGGGAACAGGGAACAGGGAACAGAGTTAAAAATCTCGTAGTGTATGAATTTCATGAACAGTTTTGTATCTCATTCAACTGCATACCGTTATAATCATGGAAAAACCTCAGCATCAACCTGGAAAAACCTCCCGTCGTGGTTTTTTGGGCAAGGCATTAACAACAGCTGGTACAGTCATAGCTGCACCTGCAATACTCAACCAGACTAATGTAGCTAAAGAGACTACCCAAGCAAGCACAGGTGAAATGAATATCACACTCAAAATCAATGGAAAGGCAGAATCTTTAACCATTGAACCCCGTGTTACCCTCCTGGATGCTCTCCGGGAAAATATGGGATTGGTAGGTAGTAAAAAAGGCTGTGATCATGGACAGTGTGGAGCTTGTACAGTTCTTATAGATGGACAACGAGTTTATTCTTGTTTGTCTTTGGCAGTGATGCAGGAAGGAAAGGAAATAGTCACCATAGAAGGACTAGGAAAGGGTGATACTCTCCATCCCATGCAAACAGCTTTTATTGAAAATGACGGTTTTCAATGTGGTTACTGCACCCCAGGACAAATTTGCGCCTCTGTGGCTCTTGTGGAAGAAGTAAAACGCGGTTGTGGAAGTGCTGTTACGGCTGATTTAAACAAACCACCGCAATTAGCAGAACTTTCAGAAGCGGAAATCAAAGAAAGATTAAGTGGTAATCTTTGTCGGTGTAGTGCTTACAACGGCATTGTCGCCGCAGTACAACAGGTAACAGGACAAAAACCCCCCTCTCCCAACGCCCATATTATGGTCAGTGAATCTCAGGAGGTGCAAGCATCATGAATAACTTTACCTATACTCGCGCTACCTCTGTAAAAGATGCCGTTCAACGAGCAACAAGTGATAAAAATTCCCTGTTTATTGGTGGGGGAACAAATGTAGTTGATCGCCTCAAAGCCTTTCTAGATGAACCATCCCAACTGATAGACATTTCTCGCTTGCAGATGCAAAGTATAGAAAGGATGACTAATGGTTGGCGGGTGGGAGCTTTGGTAACAAATACAGCATTAGCTGATCATCCGGAAATTCGCCGCAATTATCCTTTTTTATCCAGAGCAATTCTTTCTGGTGCATCGCAACAAATCCGCAACGTGGCTACTGTGGGGGGTAATCTTTTACAAAGAACTCGCTGTCCTTACTATTACGATACTGCTTTTGCTTGTAATAAACGTGAACCGGGAAGCGGTTGTCCAGCAGCAACGGGGATAAACCGGATGCACGCTATTCTCGGTGCAAGTGAAGAATGTGTAGCTGTGCATCCTTCAGATATGTGTGTAGCTTTGGCCGCTTTAGATGCGGTGGTGGAAGTGGAAGGACCCAAAGGTAAACGACAAATACCTTTTGTGAATTTTCATCGTTTACCAGAAAACACACCCCAAAAAGATAGTAATTTAGAAGCGGGGGAATTAATCACCGCCATTATTTTACCGCCTTTATCCTGGGCGAAATCAGGAGTTTATTTAAAACTGCGCGATCGCACTTCCTACTCTTTTGCTTTAATATCAGTGGCAGCAGCTTTAGAAGTTGCGGTTGACAAAATAAAAGATGTCCGTTTAGCAATGGGTGGAGTCGCACATAAACCTTGGCGTGCTAACGAAGCAGAAAAGTTTTTAATCGGTAAACCTGCGGATATTACCACATTTACCCAAGCTGCAAATATAGCCTTACAAGGAGCAAAACCTTTAGCTCACAACGGTTACAAAATAGACATGACAAAACGGGCAATTCGTCGCGCTCTCATGGTTTCGGCTCAAGGTGGAGGTATAGTGTAGTTATGAATAAGGTTATAGGAACAGGCATTAACCGCAAAGATGGACTAGCAAAGGTGACAGGTGCTGCAACCTACGCCGCAGAACATCAAATACCCAACTTAGTGCATGGTTATTTAGTCACTGCTAGTATTGCCAAAGGACGGATCAAAAATATTGATATCCAAGCAGCAGCAAAAGCAAAGGGTGTGATAGCGGTTTTTACCCATAAAAACGCCCCGCAAATTTCTAAACCTAGTAACAATTTTATCAATTCTAAAATTTACGAAGCTCGCCTACCCTTAGCAGATGAGCAAATTCATTACGCAGGACAAATAATAGGTTTGGTAGTAGCGGATACCTTTGAAAGAGCTAGAGACGCAGCCCATTTAGTCAAAGTTGAATATATCAAAGATACACCGAGTTTAGACCCGGAAAAAGTCTCCTTGAAAAATGCTCCTTCCATGTTTGGGGGAGAGATGAAATTGGAAAAAGGGAGCTTTGCTACTAGTAATTCTACAGACGCAATGACAGGTGCAGCAGCTAAAATTACAGCCACCTACAAAACTTCCACGGAACTGCACGCACCAATGGAACCTCATGCCATTATCGCCCAGTGGCAAAATTCCAGTTCACTGACTATTTATGAACCAACCCAGTGGGTAGGGGGTAGTCAACGCACCTATTCAGAACTTTTCGGACTAGCACCAGAGCAGGTAAGAATTATTACGCCTTTTTTGGGTGGTGGTTTTGGTTCTAAAGCTTTTCCTTGGCCGCATGGTATTCTTTGTGCAGCAGCAGCACGTAAATTGCAACGTCCGCTCAAAGTGGTTCTCAGCAGACGACAAATGACAGCAAATGCTGGACACCGTTCGCAAACCGAGCAAACAGTGAGTTTAGCTGCTAATGCTGATGGGAGTTTACAGGGCATTGAACATACAGCCAAATCTTTTACTTCTACGGTTGATGTTTTTACTGAACCTTGTACAAATATCACTCCTGTGATGTATGCTACTCCAAATTTGCGAACTCAGCAATTATTGGGAGTGTTAAATGTGGGGACACCGACTTTTATGCGTGCGCCCGGAGAAACCCCCGGTATGTATGCTTTAGAGTCGGCTATGGATGAGTTAGCTTGGGAGTTGGGGATAGATCCGGTCGAATTACGGTTAAGGAATGAAACTAAAGAACATCAAAGTCGGGGTTTACCTTTCTCTGCTAAACATTTTGCCGAATGTTTGCGGGTGGGTGCAGAAAAGTTTGGTTGGCAAAATAGACCGAAAAAAGTGCGATCGCTCAACCGTGATGGTAAATTGATAGGCTGGGGTATGGCTGCTGCAACTTTTCCGGGTTTACAAAGTACAGCAACGGTAAAAGTCAGGCTTTTAGCTGATGGTACTGCCCATGTTCTCACCAGTGGTAATGATATGGGTACTGGTGCATATACCATTGTGGCGGGTACGGCGGCTGAGTTTTTGGGGCTACCGGTGGAAAAAGTTAAGGTAGAATTAGGTGACTCGTTGTTTCCTAATGGTGGTATTGCTGGTGGTTCGCAAATGACGGCAAATTTGATACCGGCGGTGATGACAGCTTGTGAGGAAGTGCTGAAAACTGCCCAAGCTAAAAATGCCCAGGAAGCGTTTGCAAGTCTGCGTCAGTCTCAACGGGCTGCTTTTGAAGCTACGGGTACTTCTGCTGGTAGTGAAGCGGCTAATAAATGGGCTTTTCAGTCTTGGGGCGCTCATTTTTGTGAGGTGAGTGTGGATGAGGAGATCGGGCGTTTACAGGTGACGCGCTGGGTGTCGGTGATGAATATCGGACAGGTGATGAATGCTAAAACTGCCGCTTCTCAGATCCGTGGAGGTGTGATCATGGGTATTGGTCATGCTTTAATGGAGGAGTGCTTGTTTGATCCGAATATCGGTTATCCGGTGGTTTATGATCTGGCTACTTATCATTATCCCACCCATGCAGATATTCCCAGAATTGATGTGACTTTTGTGGGTGAACCTGATTTGAATTTTAACCGGGCTGGGGTGCGCGGTGTGGGGGAAATTGGTATTACTGGTGTGGCGGCGGCTATTACTAATGCTGTTTTTCATGCTACGGGTAAGCGGTTAAGGGAGTTACCAATTACACCGGATAAGTTGGTTTAGTGCTGTTTGTGTGGGAAATATTTTTTCTCACGCAGAGGCGCAGAGTCGCAGAGGAGGAGGAAGGGAGTTTTTCAGAAAGTTGTCGTTGAGTCTTGACAAGATTTTTATGGTGTTGTAGGATTATGTTATGGGTGGAAAAGAGTGCGCCCATATATAACGGGTTGGGAAAAACTCAAGTTTGATTTTTCAAGAGAATGAACCACGAAGAACACGAAGAACACGAAGGTAAGAGAGTTTGAGAGAGTTTTTCTGTGAGTCTGGGAATTTGGCGATCGCATCCTCTACATCCTTTAATCCTGAAAATCCTGATTCTGACAAAAAAAAATCCCAAATTCCCAAAAACCATCATTAAATAACATCCTGAAAATCCTTTAATCCTGGACATCCTGATTCAGACAAAAAAAGCTACACTATATATAGTAAAAACTCATAGCATCACCAGGTGAGGGGAAGATGGCATTTTTCACCCCAGGACAAAAAATCAAACGCGGACAATATGAGATCATTGAAATCCTGGGACAAGGTGGGTTTGGTGTCACCTATCTTGCAAAAGATGATAAACGTAAAACCCAAGTCGCTATCAAAAGTCTCAATGTCTTGTTTTTACAACAACGTTATCGAGACAAACGTGGAAACTCAGAAGGTTTTGCAGAATTTTTAGCAGAGGAACGAGGTAAGTTTAATACCGAAGCGATAAAGTTAGCGACTTTTGATCATCCCCACATCGTCAAGGTTTATCCAGAACTATTTGAAGAAAATGGTTTACCTTGTATGGTAATGGAATATATTAAAGGTAAAAACTTAGAACAATATTTATGGTCAAATGGTGTTTTTAGTGAAAGTGCGGGTTTAGCAATTATCCAACAAATAGGATCTGCACTAGATTATATTCATGGTCGCAATTATTTACATCGAGATATTAAACCTGCCAACATTTTACTCCGAGAATCAGACAAAAAAGCCATATTAATTGATTTCGGGTTAGCGCGGGAAGTCAACTTTGCAGAAAGCATGAGTTTAACAAATGCGAAAACTCCCGTTTTTGCACCACCAGAACAGTTTGAAAACCGCAGTAACTTCACTCCTGCATTAGATATTTATTCCCTCGCTGCAACATTATATGTAATTATCGCGGTTCAAGAACCACCTTTCATCCCTCTACCTAGTCCTTATCTCAATGCGAAGATTATGCTAGATTTGAAAATGGCTATTGAACCACCAAAAAAATCTCATCCTCACATTAGTGATCAGGTAAGTGATGCTATTCTCAAGGGGATGGAGTTGGACTATAGAAAACGTCCCCAGTCTATCAAAGAATGGTTTATTGATTTAGGTATTCAAACAGAAACACCAAAACAACAACCAAAACAACAACAAAATAATAATTTTCTCAAAACCTTCACCTTTGAAGTTGTCACCACCAACCGCAAAGGAGAAATAATACAACGACGCAACCACTCCGCAAGATATTTTGTAGAAGACTTGGGAAATGGGGTGATGTTGGAAATGGTGGAAATACCCGCAGGAACATTTATCATGGGTTCACCGGAAAATGAAGCGGGAATATACGATCATGAAAGTCCTCAACATCAAGTGACTGTTCCCGGTTTCTTTATCGGTAAATATCCCTTGACCCAAGCACAATATCAAGCTATCATGGGAAAGAATCCATCTTACTTCAAAGGTAGTAATGGTTCGACTTTGGTTCGACTTCGCTCACCAACCACGCTCACCAAACACCGACCTGTTGAAACAGTAAGTTGGAATGATGCGGTTACATTTTGCCAAAAGTTAAGCCAAAAAACAGGTAAAAACTATAAGTTGCCCAGTGAAGCACAATGGGAGTATGCTTGTAGGGCGGGAACAACTACACCTTTTTATTTTGGTGCAAGTATTACCCCAGATTTGGTAAACTATCATGGTAACCATACCTACGCTGATGCACCGAAAGGTAAATATCGAGAACAAACCACTGATGTAGGTTCTTTTCCCCCTAATGCTTTTGGTTTGTATGATATGCACGGTAATGTCTGGGAGTGGTGTGAAGATGACTGGCAGGAAAATTATATAAATGCGCCTATAGATGGTAGTGCATTGATTAATCTAGGCGAACACAAGCTGCTGCGCGGTGGTTCTTGGTGCTACTCTCCTGTTTATTGCCGTTCGGCGCGTCGCAACTATTATGATGCGGGCTTCGACTACTACTACATCGGTTTTCGTGTTGTGTGTGGTGCTGCGTGGACTTGGTAGCACTTTATACTTTTGCCCTTTTGCCCTCTACCCTTCTTTCCTTTTCCCTTTTCTATCGCCTTCGGCGATCAATTTTTTTCAGAAAAATAGATGTGTGTTTTTTGTGGAAGTTGTGTTTTGAGAATCTGAGAATTTGAAAATACGTTATATATGGGCGCACTCTTTTCCACCCATAACATAAGGATAATAGAAGTTATGATTTTTGTCAAGGGTTTAGATCCCCGACTTCTGTAGTAAATTTATGATTTGATGAGAAAATATTGGTAGAAGTCGGGGATCTGGAGATTCAGACAGAAAATGTTAAAATTACTGTATATTGCTTTAGGGTTCAGGTATGACAAACAAGACATTATTAACTATTCAACCTAACCTGTATGAAGAAGATTATTATTTGTGGATAGAAACCACTCTCAAACAAATACAAAATCAAGATATTGAAAATTTAGATTGGCAACATTTAGCAGAAGAGATTGAAGCATTGGGAATTGAACAAAGACGAAAAGTAGAAAGTTACCTGAAGCAGTTATTAATTCATCTTCTGCTGTATTGTTATTGGGAAACTGAACGAGAATTTTGTCAGCGCGGTTGGAAAAATGAAATTGCTAATTTCCGAGATGAGTTAGAATTTTCTTGTCGTTCAAAAACACTATATAATTATTTTTTGGGTTGTTTAGATGCTGTTTATCTCAAAGCGAAAAGACAAGCAATTAATAAAACAGGTTTACCAAGTGCAACTTTTCCTGAACAATGTCCTTTTACTCCTGAAGAAATTTTAAATAGTGATTATTTTCCTGATTCAGACAAAAACGAGAATTAACTATAATTTATCATCATCAAAATACCCAATATTATCACTCCTGCTAAAATTGATAAATTCCGAGTATTTCTATTGCTTTTATGCAATATTTCCCAATACGATAACTCATGATTTTGAATCAATAAAAAGCAATGAGGAGAAAATAAAAACGGAAATAACCGATTTAAAAGTAACCGCAAAAAGAAATTAATACTCCATAATCTTTTTTGTACTTGATCCTGATTATACTGCCAAGGATAACCAATTTGTACTAAACGAATTAAAGCTTTAATATCCAGTTCACGTAAGTTTTGATAACGTGGAAGTGCAGCAGTAAGATTATCTTGAGTTTCTTGTAAAATTTCCTGGAAAATATAAATATCTTCCAATGCAGAATTAACACCTTGTCCAATATCAGGGGGGAAACAATGCACCGCATCCCCTAATAAAATTACTGCTGTTCCTTGGTTATCTTCGGGTTTGCCAAAAATTTGATATAGTCCTGAACAATATTGAGGAACAGGAAATTTACCACCTTCACTAAATGTAAATCTGGCAATTTCTTCAGAAGAGATGATTTTTTCTACAGGAAGTTGGGGAAATGCTTGTTTAAAAAATTCCTCAACTTCTACTGGTGTTGATAATTGCCAAATTTGATGGTTTGGGTAGGTAATAATATTCGCTGTTCTGGGTTGTTGGGGATTTTTGAAAGGTAATAAACCTAAAGAAATTGCTTTTTTAGGTTCTTTAAAACTTGACCGAATCGCATAAGCCATTGTAGATTGTGATAAATCCCCCTCTGTTTCTGATAAGGGAAATTGAGGAGGTAAGGTCAAAACTTTGTATTTTAACCCAGCACTAGGAGAAGGAAATTTTTGCATTTCAAATAAATTTGATTCTCCTGATATTTCAGACAATGTTTTTCTGACAATGGAATTTAAACCATCACAACCTAAGATTAAATTAGGAACAAAAGATACTGGTTCTTGATTTTGAGATTTGGTAATAACTTCTAACTGTTCTGAATTTTGCGAATGGGGTTTAATTTCTACACATTCAGTTTTAAATAAAACTTGAATTTTATCTTGCCAATTTTGCTGAATTTCTTGGTAAAGTAATTCTACAAAAGCTGCTCTAGGTAGCCAATAAGCTGTTTTGCGTTTAGAATCAGCAATAGGTAGTTTTGTGGTTTTACGTATTCCGTCTTTTTGAATGACAGTTAAGTAAAATTCAGTATTAGGAACACTTAAATCCGCAAGTTTATCAGTTATTCCTAAAAAATCTGTTAGTTTTTGTCCTCTTCCATCAATTTGATAACTAAATGATTTATCGGGTTCATAATAATCTGCTGATGGTCGTTTTTCAATGACTGTAATATTTTTCCAGCCTCGTTTAGCTAACATTAACGCTGCACCTAATCCCCCAGGACCACCACCGATAATAATAACGTTTTGTTTGTGAGAATTATTCATTAGACCTCTCCAAAATAGAATTTAGTAATTTGTAATATGTTGTAGGGGCGAAGCTTATGGGTGATAATTTGACAGAAAAATCAGACATCTCTAGATATCCCATAAGCTTCGCCCTGCCCCCATAAATAAGTTCCATAATTTCTTTTCTGGAGAAGTCTATTGTATTTAGGGGTTGCTGAGAAAGTCTTTCCGTGATGGCATAGGAGTCAGGAGTCAGGAGTCAGGAGTCAGGAGGAGATTTGAAAATTTCTTTGCCATCTCTTGAAATCCCCAAAAATGCACACTTTTTCCGGTATACCCTTCAAAACCCTTGCACTAATTTCTGTGTTTATCAGCCTCTAACCTTTGATATATCAAGGTTTTAGGTTTATTCAGCAAACCCTATTTAATCTTCAGTAATTAGCACTAAACTGTTATACTAAATATTAAATTTATATTCATGATATTTGTTAACATCACAGGATTCTCCAACAATATGAAAGAGATAAATTCTATTATTACATCATTTGTAGACAATCAACATAATAACGAAGAATTATTTCTGGCAACTGTTGTCAATGTTCAAGGTTCTACCTATCGTCAACCGGGTGCGCGAATGTTGATTACATCATCAGGTAAAATAATGGGAACTATTAGCGGAGGTTGTTTAGAAAATGATGTCATTGAACATACCCGCTTAATGACGACAGATGAAACAGCAAAGATCATTACTTATGATACCAATGCTGAGGAAGATATTATTTGGGGTTTTGGTTTAGGTTGTAATGGTGTGGTAGATATTTTGATTGAGCGTATTTATCACGATGATCCTTTGAATCCTTTAGCTTTTATTCATCAATGTTTATCTCATCAACAACCAGGTGTTATTGCTTCTGTTTTTAGTGTTTCTGGTAATATTAATGTTTCTTTGGGGGCGCATTTAACACTTAATTCTGATGGTTTTGTAAATAGTAATATTTCTGAACCTGTGATCAATAATGCTTTAATCAAAGATGCAGCATTAGTATTAAAAAATCAATCCTCTAGTTTTCATAAATATCAACTTTATTCAGGTGAGGTAAGTGTTTTTATTGAGTTGATTCAACCACCACCAAATTTAATGATTTTTGGTGCTGGCCGTGATGCGATTCCATTAGCGGAGTTTGCTAAAGCGTTAGGTTGGAAAGTGACAATTTTTGATTGTCGTGCTTTAGAATTAAGTAAAGAACGTTTTATTATGGCTGATGAAATTATTCTTACTCGTCGAGATATTTTACCTCAACAATTATCTGTGAATGCAAATTCTCTTGCTGTGGTAATGACTCATAATTATTTTGATGATTTGGCAATTCTCAAACTTTTAATACCAGTTAATATTAAATATTTAGGTTGTTTGGGTTCAAAACAGAGAATTGCTAAATTACTGACAGATGTACAGGAAGCGATGGGAGAATTTAACCCTGAAAAATTAGCTAAATTTTATGCTCCTGTAGGTTTAGATATTGGTGCAGATACACCAGAAACTATAGCTTTATCTATTATTGCGGAAATTCAAACTATACTTAAAAATCGCACTGGTGGTTTTTTGAAACATCGGACAAAACCAATAAATCAAAGAAATGAAATTAAGGAAATAGAGATTAATAATTAATTCAGATTTGAGAAAATATAGAAATTAGAAGTTATAAATAAATATGAGCAATTACCAATTACCAATTACCAATTACCAATTACCAAACGTTGGTATTATTATTTTAGCTGCTGGTGCATCAACTCGTATGGGTTCACCAAAACAATTGTTATCCTATCAAGGAGAAAGTTTAGTTAACAAAACTATAAAACAGGCGATCGCTTCAGTCTGTCATCCTGTAATGTTAGTATTAGGAGCAAATTCAGAAAGTATACTTTCTCAACTGGAGCAAATTCAACTACCGAATCTTATAATAGTTGAAAATCCAGATTGGCAGTTAGGAATGAGTGCTTCTATTTGTTGGGGAATGACTGCACTTGTAGACAATTATCCTACCATAGAAGCGGTAGTAATTACTGTTTGCGATCAACCTTTTTTAAATGCGGAAATCATTAATAATTTAGTAGAATCATATCATTCTACAAATCAACAAATTATTGCTTGTGAATATGCAGATACATTAGGAGTACCTGTTTTATTTAGTAGAAAATACTTTTCAGAATTAGCCAATTTAACGCAGGATATGGGCGCAAGAAAACTCATTAAAATCTATAAAAATGATGTTTTTAGTATTCGCTTTCCTTTAGGTGCAATTGATATTGATACACCACAAGATTATCAAAAACTTCTGGAAAATTGAATTGGGAAATGGTCAGCATTCAGCAGTCAGTAAGACATACTGAAATGCTTCACTCCGCTATCCTGGGTTCAGGATGACTCTGAACTTTCTTGGAAAAATTTCTTGAGGATAGTAATACTTTGCTCTCCATCATCAGTAGTAGCTTTCATCAGATAATTAAATAATTTATCTGAAAATGGAACACGCAAATGGAAAGTACCATCAGAGTGGAGTTTAATTTTATGACCATCAATAGTCACAGTTGCACCTGGTTCTGTTGAACCATGAATAACTAATTCCGTATCTGCTACAAACCAAAAGTCTTTACCAGGACGACTGAAAATACGAATTTTACCAGAACGAGCTATACACAACCAATCATTATTATTGGTAACATAACCAATTTCAGTCATATAGTCACGATTGCTTGTGGGAATAGCTACATAACAATCACAAATTACTTCCTCACATTCATACTGCTGGACCAGTTGAGGAAATTGATAACTGAGATCAATATCAGTCGCATCATAAAGTCGCACTGCCAAAATAGTACCGCCTATTTTTTGTGCTGCTTGTTTCTGAGTTTCCGCAACATACCAAGAAACATAAGCCCATTGGGGAGTGCGAGGTGTGAAAACAATGCTACTGTCTCCACTTATATCTGACCAACTAACAATTTCTGTGGTGTGAGTTTGCGCCTTTGAATCGGATAAGTAATCTTCGAGAAGATTATCAGCACTAGCTATGTTTTCTGTATCTGCCTCTATTTCCCAGACTTGATGATTAATAGTTTCTGCGGCTAAATCAGCCTTGATTTCAGCTTGATTTTCAAAGGTATTAAATACTTCTTCTAACTCATTTGATAAATCAGATAGTGATTTTTTGATTTCATCTGTTATTGGACCTAAATCTGAACCTTCTGCTTCTGGTTTTAAGCCTAATAATTCTGATAGAGAAGTTAGAGAAGTTCTAGATTCTGGATCAGAATTTGTTGTCGAAACAGGCAACAATTCCCATAGGGAAGTGTGAGAATCAGCATCCTCTGAATTTGCGGTAACACTGAGTAATTCCCATAGGGAAGTGTGAGAATCAGTATCCTCTGAATTTGCGGTAACACTGAGTGCTTCTGTCAGGGAAACGCTGGCTTCTTTAGCAGATGATTCTGTGATATCATCTAATAATTGTGATAGGGAAATGGTGGAATTTTCCACAGGTGAATTTGCGGTAATACCAAGTGCTTCTGTCAGAGAAACGCTGGCTTCTTTAGCAGATGATGCGGCTGGTTCTTCTAGTAATTCTAATAGAGAACTGCTTAACTCATCTGTTGAAAATTCTAAATTATTAAATGATACTGCTGGAATATTTGTAACTGCTGGATAGGGAGTATTCACAACAGCTACTGGTGCTTCTGTATCCCATACCACTTCGCCAGAATCTAGAGCAATTGTTTTATCTGTAAAATGGTTTGTTACCTTTGTTCTTGTGTTTGTGGATTTTGCCGTTACTATGTTTAAAGTACCAGTTAAGGTTTTTGATTCAGTGACAGTGGAATTGTTTTCTGGCTTGGAGATGATTGAGTTTGTGTTTTGATGAGATTGTGATGTACCGTTAGTGCGCGTGGTGTGGTTAACAGGGGAAGTAGTGCTGTATTCGTCAGGTATTGTGAGTATGGTTTCGGTAATTGATGCACCACCATTTGATGTTTCTAATAAAGATATTTTTTTCTCTGCTGATTGTTGTTTTCTCTTTAACCACCAGGCAACAAAGCCTCCTAAACCAACAATGGGCAATAAAGAAAAGACAATCAAAAATTCTGCATTTCTATTTGCCAAAGGATTGACAAACTGCTGATTACTGGAATTATTTGTAGTAGGTAAAGATTCTGTTCGTAAAGAATTGACTACATTGGGATTTTCAAAGGATACAGTAGTATCTACAGTATCTACAGTATCTACAGATTGAGCCGCTGGTGTGGAATTGGTTGCAGTTTCTAAAGTAAAACTTTGTAATGCACTGGCAGCGATCGCAGATGCTTCTGCATCTCTAGCTGTTGCGATCGCTTTCTTTCCTACAGATGCGGTAGTAAAACCCAAAAAACTAGCTACTGCCGGGCTAGGATTTTGCTTGTAAACATAAACCAAAGGCTGGGAAAAGGGATATTTAGATTCATTGGCTGTAAATCCCTGGATTTTGAGAGTTCGCACATCTGGTAATTTTGATACCTGATTATCTCTCGCATAACTAATACCATCAGTGCCTAATTCTTTGACAATCAGGGCAGTTTTATCTTCAGCTATTTGTATAGCGTTAGCACCAGTCCCAAATTCAGCAGATTTAAAGACTGGATAATTGCGAAAAGAATTACGAATATCGCCATTTAGGGGGCGATCAATCAAGCGAATTTTACCAGGTGCGCCTCCAAGTTCTGACCAATCAGTAATTTCACCCCGAAAAATCTTGGCCAATTGTTCAATAGTCAAACCACCTTGGAAAGGATTGTTTGCACCAACAATAATGGCAATTTTTTCTCTGTATAAGCTAATTTGTTCTAAACCTTGGGCTTTTTCTGCTGGGGTTAGTCCACGAGCGATCGCTGCTATATCAATTTCACCATCTAGCAACGCTTTGAGTGCCGCATCAGTACCATTAACTCTAATTTCTACCTCTGTGCCAGAAAACTGTTTCTCAAAACTATCTTTCAGGCTTTGGTTGATCATTACCAAACTCATTGAGCCATCAATCCGCACCCTGGTTGCATTTTCTACTGTTTGCGGTAATGGGAAAGTAGAAACATCAGTTGTTGATTCTGCTAGTACAGGCAATGATACCAAAACATTTGCTGCCAGTGGGGTGGTAGCTAAGGCTAGTGATAAGGCAAGATGAAGGACTATACTATCGTTTTTCTCTTGTTTCCACATACACACTTTATCAAGGTAAAATAAATAATCAAGCAGTCCAGCTATCAAAATACTGTTTTTGTAGAGGAGACGGGTTAATTATACATCCTTATCCCCAGTAACTTCAGTTACCTAAAAAATTCTATACTGCTGTGTGACTGGGTTGATATAACAGTATTTTTTATTATTGTTGATTTTGGGAAATATTGCCCATCACAGCTTAAATCCAAAATCACTCAGGCTTTCATGGAAAGGGGTTTAGCAATGCTAAACCCCTACTATAGCTGTATACAGAGTAGTTAGGGTTTGCTGAAAAAGTCCCTTCGTTGAGGCAGGGAATAGGGAATAGTTTTAGCTATCTGTTATCCCCAGATTTTCTAATTTATCAGACCCAAAATGCACAGTTTTTAAGGTATACCCTTCAAAAATCTTGCACTTTCTTTCCTCCTGATCAGCCTCAAACCTTTGATTTACGAGTATTTTGGGTTTATTCAGCAAGCCCTACTTAAAGAAAAAATCGTTCCTATCCAACTCTTGAAACTGTTCCCTGTTCCCTGTCTCCACGACAAGACTTTTTCAGCAAACCCTAGTTAGGACATCTTAGGACATCTATTGTTAGCGCAGCAGGGTTTTACTCCAGCCTCTTGCCTTCGTTAACTTGCTACTATATGCTTTCCTAGATTTATTTTGTTTGCAGAAATTTGTCCATTTTCGTAGTTTCTTTTTTCTCCTCTGTTTTCTCTGAGGCAGATAATAAAGATGTGTCAATCAAAGGTAAGATAATTTTCACAGTTGTACCCTGGTGCAAACCCAAACTCTCAAGGGTAATTTTTCCCCCCATCAGTTCGATTAAGTTGCGGGAAATTGCTAATCCTAGTCCAGTACCTTCAAACTTGCGTGTAGTTGTTCCATCCACCATGACAAAGGGACGAAATAATTTATTTTGTTGGTCTGGATCAATACCTATACCTGTATCTTGAACCGCAACAATAACATGAGATTTACCACCTTGCTGCTGAATCTTGGTACTGATAATAATGCTACCTTTATCGGTGAATTTTGTCGCATTACCAATAATATTAATTAGCACTTGTTTGAGTTTAACCTCATCTGCCTTAACAGGAATGATTTCATTACCTATATCACATTTTAATTGCAGTTCCTTTTGTTGGATATTCACTGATTGTAAATTAATAACTTCTAATAATAATTGACGCAATTCTAAAGGAGCAATTACTACCGATAGTTTGCCAGCTTCAATTTTAGAAATATCGAGTAAATCATTAATAATACCTAATAAATGAATAGCTGTATCATCGGCACGCTTGAGAAATTCTAATTCTTCTTCTCGATCATCACATAAACCATCTCTCACTAAACGCACACAGTTAATAATAATATTCAATGGATTCCGCAATTCATGGGAAGTTGTGGCTAAAAACTGACTTTTAACAACATTAGCTGATTTGGCTTCTTTCCAAGCTATTTCTAATTCTTCCGCCCATGCTTTGAGTCGTTCTACCATTTGATCTAATGCTTGAGCAAGTTGATTAAATTCCTTGATTTTAAAGTTACGGGGTATGGGTTGTACGGCATGGTGACTATGAATATTTAAAGCGTAGTCTCTGAGTTCTTCCACAGGACCTGCTAAATAAGGTACTAAATAGAAAGATGCTAACAAACTCGCACCTATTAAACCAACTGTTAAGACAATAAGAATAAGTTTGATTTCATCTAAACCTAGCAGTGCATCTTGAACACTAACGACAGCTAAAATAATCCATTTTTGTTGTTGCTGTTGTGTAATGGGATTAGGAATTGCTGTATACCCTGCAACTGATTCATTACCGTCGCTAAAATTAAAATTTAGGGAATCATTATTTCCCTTAATGGCATTTTTAATTACACTTTGTATTTGTTGAGAATCTGAGTATTTTTTAATATTAGTTCCTATTGTTTCCGGTAATGGATGTGCCAAAATATTCCCATCTTCAGCAATGACTACCAAAGAACCGATTAAAGAACCTTGCTTATTTTCAATTTGTCGGTGCAATGTAGTTTTGATAATTAAGGCGTAAGCTAAATTTCCTCGTTGGTTATAAACTGGGGCTGATAAAAGCAATTGTAATTGATTTTCTGGCTCACGTTTGCCAGTTGTTCCTGGTTTTGGTGGGGAAATTAATGTAATTTGGATTTCATCATTTGTAAATGACAATGGCTGTTCAATAATGGTCTGATCACCACAGCTACTAGCAATAATTTGATTTTTGCGAGCGTTTTTTTGCAGATGTTTGAGTTGAATACAATCAATCTTATTCGGTAATTGCTGGGCTAATTTGGTGATGAATTTTTCAGCTTGAGTAGCTGAACCTGACTGAATTACTTTTGTCTGACTAGCACTGAGTAAATTTGTCTTTAATGTGGCGATCGCGTCAGTTATTTTTTCACCTTTATTAATAGCACTGTCCGTTAAGTTTTGTCGTGCAGTGTTCAAGAGGCTAGAACGTGCCTTATTGAGTGCTGCCATTTCCCCAATTAATAAAACTGGGACAAATACCAGCAATATCCTGGTTACTAAAATTCGTCTAAAAGAGGATTGACGGTACTTAGCCATCGCTTGTCTCACTCCGTATCTGCAAACCACAAGAATAAAAATATGTCATTAGATGGGATAAATGAGACATTTTTGAACGAAGATAGGAGGCATGGAACAGAAGGCAGAAGTCAGGAGGCGGTTTTTGTCATGGGAATTTATACCCCGCTGCAACAATTTTTCGCCTGAAAAGGCATGAGCGTAGCGGGACAAAGTTCGGTTTTAAACCCAATTTTTTCAATAAGGTGATAAAAATTTGATTATCAATTGCCTCAAGGACGGTTAAGTTTTTCCACCACGCTCCAAAACTCAACCTCAGATGCCGTTTTATTTGGTGCGGGTACTCTTTGTGCCTACGGTACAACACTTACTGTCTCCCATCCAACACTGCTGCAACAGAGAAAAACAGAAAATAAATCTCTCTAGCCGATTCATATAGTGCTTTCAAGTTCTGGAAACCTGAATCCGGATATTAAATTCTTTCCACAACCAGTTCAACCCTGGTTACTGACAACTACAGCAGGGGCGAATTTTTAGCAAGGATCATAAGGATGATTAAGTAAGTTATACAAAATACATTTTATAGTTAGGAGAGGGAACAGGGAACAGGGAAATGGTGACTGGGGATTGGGGAAGAAAATTTTAGATTTTAGATTTTAGATTGGATTTAACAAAAACAATCCAAAATCCAAAATCCAAAATAAATAACTCCTGCCTCCTGCTGTAATCAAAATAGATATTCACAACCACACGATGGTAAAACCACTCAAATCTAACTATTCTGTAGTTTGGACTCATAAAATTGCCGAAGTTCCTCAAACAGCCTGGGATGCTTTGGCTATGCCACTAAAAACTCCGTTTTTAGAATGGGATTGGTTGAATAATATGGAAACCTCCCATAGTGCTACAGCTAACGCTGGTTGGTTGCCAAATCACCTGACTTTATGGCGAGATAGAACATTAATTGCTGCTGCTCCACTTTATCTTAAAGGGCATAGTCAAGGGGAATTTGTTTTTGATCATCAATGGGCTGATTTAGCTTATCGTATTGGTGTAGAGTATTACCCCAAAATGTTGGGAATGTCGCCATTTACCCCGGCTGAAGGCTATCGCTTTTTAATTTCTCCTGGTGAAAATGAAGCAGAAATTACGGCAATGATGGTACACGAAATTGATGCTTTTTGCATCCAAAATAATATTTCTGGCTGTCATTTTCTGTATGTTGATCCCCAATGGCGGCCTGTGTTGGAAAAACAAGGTTTCACGGCTTGGTTACACCATAGCTATATTTGGGAAAATGCTGATTTTCAAGGTTTTGATGATTATTTAAAAGTATTCAATGCTAATCAAAGGCGGAATATTAAAAGAGAACGCAAGGCGGTAGAAAAGGCTGGTTTACGACTGCAAGCTGTCACTGGTGAAGAAATTCCTAAGTCGCTGTTTCCGTTAATGTATGAATTTTATGCGGATACCTGTGATAAGTTTGGTTGGTGGGGTAGTAAGTATCTGACCAAGGGATTTTTTGAAAGTTTATATCATAATTATCGTCATCGGGTGGTATTTTTCGCTGCTTATAATGATGAAAACCAGCGTCAACCTGTGGGGATGTCATTTTGTTTATTTAAGGATGATAAACTATATGGTCGCTATTGGGGCAGTTTTCAAGAAATAGATTGCTTACATTTTGATGCTTGTTATTATGCACCGATTGAGTGGGCGATCGCTCACGGTATCCAAACTTTTGATCCCGGTGCGGGGGGAAGACATAAGAAACGGCGCGGTTTTCCAGCTAAACCTAATCACAGTCTACACCGATTTTACAATAATCGTTTAGGACAAATCTTACGTCCTTATATTCTAGAAGTGAATCAAATGGAAGAGGAGGAAATGAAGGCGATCAATGCAGAGTTACCTTTTAGTCAAAATAATCGTTAAAAAATCTGGTTAAAGAATTACACTGGAATTGTAATGTAAAAAACTCTGGAAATAATTTCTTTTTTTAGCATGACTATGGATTTAATACTTGATGATTTAACCGCAATTGATGATAAGCTTTCCCAACGTCATATTGATCTTGATCCCAGTGGCTATTTCATTATTTACATTGACCGCAATGAACGGTTAATTTATGCCAAACATTTTACAAATATAATTGATGAACGTGGTTTGGCTGTAGATCCAGAAACTGGTAAGGTGATTCCGGCACGGGGTAAGGTAGAAAGAACTCACACAACCGTATTTAGCGGCCGCACTGCCAAAGAATTGTGTGTGAAAATTTTTGAAGAAACTCAACCCTGTCCTGTGACTTTCTTTGACCATGCTGCTTATTTGGGAAGGGAATTTGTTCGCGCTGAAGTTGCTTTAGTGACAGGTCAGGAATACGTGCAAGATTAAGGACAGTTATTAGTTATCAGTGATCAGTTATTCTGATCACTGATCAAAAAATTAAGCCCTCAGATGAACTAAATATCAAATTCTGCGTCAAGGAAAATATCAGTATTTGTAGAGGTAAAGTTATGTCATCACAACCGCTGCGGTATTTATTTTTCAGTGGTTTGAGTTTATCCTTATTGATCGGTAACTCCGTGGCCTTCGCTCAAACTGATAGTATTGTTGTTCCCACTGTACCATCAGGCTCAACAACAACAGTACCATCAGGTTCATCCACCAATATACCCACTTCCACCCCCGTTAATACTAGCACCAGATTTAGCTGTCAATCTTACAATGGTAGATATACGGTAATGTATCAACCCCAAAGCCAACCCGGTCAATTTTTTGCTTGGGCTGCACCTCAAGCATTAGGAGGTGGTTGGAATCCGCAAAATCGTTGTCAGGCGATCGCCCAACGCTTAGAATTATACCGTCCAGATGGACTACAAGAACTGCAAATAGCCAGAGAAAATAACGAAAATATTATTTGTGTCACCACCGAAGCTAACCCCGGTTGTCGCATTGTTCTGACAGTACCACGAAATAAAGACCCCTACGCTATCCGCAGTAGTATCTTCAGCAACTTAACTACCGCAGACAACGGACAGCAAACTATAGCCGTTAACACCTACACTAATCGTCATCCAGGAGGAGTCAACGAACTGTACAATTTAGGACGTAGACTTTTAGGAGATAAAAATACTGTTAATTCTTCAAACAATGGCATTAATTTAAAACCTTTTTTAGCTCCTGAAGATGGTGGTACAGCTACACAATTACGAAATGGAGTATCAATTGGTAGTCCATCTCAACCACAAAAACAGACCATCTTAAATCCTCGTTTATTCCGTTGATCAATATCATTATAGCATTTACCAAGCTAGTGAGGTACAGAGTTTTTGATCTTAGGGAATTGGGAATTGGGAATTGGGAACAGTAAATAAATTAGGGTGTACCTCATGAGACTGGGAAACGCTATATAGGGTTTGCTGAATAAACCTAAAACCTTGATATATCAAAGGTTAGAGGCTGATAAACACAGAAATTAGTGCAAGGGTTTTGAAGGGTATACCGGAAAAAGTGTGCATTTTTTGGGATTTCAAGAG
>NZ_BJCE01000078.1:0-21891 GCF_005402885.1 Sphaerospermopsis reniformis | reverse complement strand
CATTTTTTCCGGGCTATACTAACAGTAACTATCTCTAGCCCTGATGATTACGTCAAGTCTGGCTGAAATGAGAACATCCTCAAAGCCATACACAGACTGCCTTTTTAATTTTCGGACAGGTCTAGTAAGACAGCAATATGAAGTTGTGACAAGTATTGCAGTTTTAGATGAACTTAATAAAGGCAATTTCCCCAATAAAGAAGAAGTCATTGAACTTCTGAATGATATTCCTTTGATAGATATTGAACCAGAAATTGTGGAAATTGTACAAACCTATATTCAAAATCAGGTTATGCCTAATGATCCTTTAGGTGATGCTCTCCATCTTGCCATAGCATCCTATCATAAATGTGATTTCCTGCTAACTTGGAATTGTCGTCACTTAGCTAACGCTAACAAGTTTGGGCATATTCGGCGAGTTAATGTTATGCTAGGTTTGTATGTTCCAGCCTTGGTAACTCCCTTAGAATTAATGGATAATGAATAATGATTACTCTAGATGATTCTGTACTACAACAAATTCGAGAAATTCGTCATCAAATTTCTCAAAATAATCAGCATGATCCACAGAAATTAATTCAGTATTATATAGAATTACAACAACAATATAAACAAAGAAAAAATAAATTAAACAGTCAATAACCTTACTTATTGTTTAATAATGATCGCTTTGCTGATGGGAGGGTGAAATGCGATTTTTTGGGATGAAGGAGAGCGATCGCCTTTTTATTGAGATATTGAAGGTGCGTTACTGTAGCTCACCGTAGGTATCGCTTGGTAAAATAGAAGTAATTTAAAATTACAGGAGAAACTAATCAATGATATCTTTAGAGATGGCGATCGCTAATTTGAATGTGAGCTATAATACAACATAACTCACTATCTGGAGTGAATACAAATGACATCACAAGATGAACATAATAGAAAACTACAACGCCGAGTAGATAAGCGACTGCAAGAAATAGATAATCTCATAAATTCTCATGAAGCGCCTTTTTATCCAACACAAAAATATCAACCAGAAAATTCTCAAAAACCAGCGAAAAAAACAGTAATTTTTGCGGCTAAACTTTTGGGACTTGGGGTTGCTGCTGTGGTTGTCGTGCAGATATCATTATTTTTGGCAAGAATAGCTGTTATAGCTGCTTTAGCTTTTTTTGTTTATAAACTATTTCTAGAATCAAAATTACCAAAGATGAAATAAAATTTGTTGGATGAATATTAATATTTTCCATTAAACCAACAATCACAATCACCAAATTTTCGCCATATTCAAAACAAACCCTGGTAAAATAGGATCACAATTTACGGTTTCAGGATTTTCTAAACATTCCTCTGGTTGTCCAGGACGATAAATATAAACTCGGCGATGTTTACGATCAATTAATAATCCTAATTGTATTCCTGGTTCTTCCATGTATTCTATCATTTTCTCTTTTAATGGTTGCAAATTATCGGAAGCTGACCTTAATTCAATGATAAAATCTGGACAAATAGGAGCAAACTTTTTCTGTTGTTCTGGTGTCAAAGTATTCCATCTTTCTAATTTTATCCAGGAAGCATCGGGAGAACGTTCTGCACTTGTGGAAAGTTTAAAACCTGTACTGGAAGAAAAAGCAATACCCGTACCATCTTTTTCTGTCCATACCCACAACTGTCCTAGAATATTAATCTCTCTGTTTCCGGTTTCTGATCCTGCTGGTGACATAATTGATATTTCTCCAAATTTATTTCTCTCAATGCGTAAGTTACGGTTAATTTGACAGAAATCAAAAAATTGTTCATCTGTCATTTTAACTGATGATGGTAATTGAAAAACTATAGGTGATGATAGCATTATCTTTAATCCTACTTTGCTGATCTAACTTATCGTATTATATAAAAAAACGGTGGGTTATAAAATCTTTAACCCACCCTACGAATGAATATTTATGGTAATGAAAACTATTTATTAGGTTGGGGAGTCATGCGTAAATAAGGTTTAATTTCTTGATAACCTTTGGGGAATTTCTCTTTGAGAACTTCGGGATCTTTTAAGGATGGAACAATTACACAATCATCACCATCTTTCCAGTCTGCTGGTGTAGCAACACTGTAATTATCTGTTAATTGCAAAGAGTCAATTACGCGCAATAATTCATCGAAGTTGCGTCCAGTGCTGGGGGGGTAGGTGAAAGAAAGACGTAATTTTTTGTTGGGATCGATAATGAATACAGAACGCACTGTGATGTTTGCAGCCGCGTTAGGATGAATCATATCATAAAGGTCAGAAACCTTTTTGTCTGCATCTGCCAAAATTGGGTAGTTGAGAGCGGTGTTTTGGGTTTCTTCGATATCACCTACCCAACCGTTATGAGATTCTACATCATCAACACTGAGAGCGATCGCTTTCACGTTGCGTTTGTCAAATTCGGGTTTTAACTTTGCAACTGTACCTAATTCTGTGGTGCAAACAGGTGTATAGTCAGCAGGGTGAGAAAATAATACTACCCAGCTATCACCCGCCCATTCATAAAAATTGATGTCGCCGTGTGTAGACGCTTGTGTAAAGTTAGGTACTGTATCACCAAGACGGAGAGCCATGCTAGATTCCCTGTAATTAGAAAAGATAGTTATTTTACTTTGACAGTATGACACAAATCAACTATTATCCTATGGACATTTTGCAGATTGCAACAAAATTTTAAGTTTCTTAACTCTGAGGATATCAATCCCATTAATTCTTTATTCTGACTCCTGACTCCTGGCTCCTGCCATAATTTCTTGATATGCTTGAATTACTTGTTGTGCGATCGCATCGCAGCTAAAATTATTTAACGCATATTCTTTAGCATTTAACCCCCGTCGTTGACATTCTTGGATATTTGATAAAGCTGTTTTTAATAACTCAAAAATTGATTCAACTTGGTTTTTTTCTTGGTTTTGAACATACAGCAGATTTCATTATTATGAGGTACAAATCATAATTATGAAACTCTTGTGGGGTGGGCATACTTCGACATAGTTCGACTGCGCACTTCGACTTCGCTCAGTACAAGCTCACTAACCGCTCAGTACAAGTCTTGCCCGCCAATCGTGTACCTCATTACAAAGGAAAGTGCTGTAACTGTTTACGCTATGTGTTCTTGAACTTGTGAAACTAATTCCTTTGTCCAATAGTTTACCAATTCCGTATCCGCAGCTTCTACCATAACTCTAATTACTGGTTCTGTGCCAGATGCACGGACTAATATCCGTCCATTATCACCCATTGCGGCTTCGGCTTTGGCGATCGCTCTCTGTACTGGTTCGCATTTTTCCCAACCTAAGCGTTTTTCTCTGTCTTCTACTCTCACGTTTTGTAATAGTTGCGGATAGGTTTGAAAACTTTGATCTACCATTTCTGCTAAGGAAACTCCTGCTGCTTTCACCACTGCGGCTAAATGTAATCCTGTTAATAAACCATCTCCAGTCATGCCATAATGACGACATAGGATATGTCCTGATTGTTCTCCCCCTAACATTCCCCCAGTTTTTAACATTTCTGCTTGTACGTACTGATCCCCGACGGCGGTACGAATTAATTTACCACCCTGCTTTTCCCAAGCTTTCTCAAATCCCAGGTTAGCCATGACTGTGGAAATAATCAAGTTATCTGGTAATTTTTGTTGCTCTTGCAAATGACAACCCCAAAGGTAAAGAATGTAATCACCGTTTACTTGTCTACCAGTATTATCTACAGCTAATACTCGATCTGCATCGCCATCAAAGGCAAAACCCATATCGGCTTTATACTCTTTCACTGCGTCAGCTAAAATATCTAAATGGGTAGAACCGCAATTGACGTTAATGCGATCGCCATCCGCTTGGTTATGCAAGCAAATTACATCCGCGCCCATCTGAGTAAATACGGTCGATGCTAACCCCACAGCCGCACCCCAAGCCACATCTAAGACAATTTTCATTCCTTGCAGATTTACTTGTGGCTGTAATGGTTGTTGCAGTGCCTGTCCGTAATCTCCAATTAATTCTGTTCTTAAATAATGCTTTCCACAGTTGCTTACACTGCTAACAGTTGCCAGTTTACCCCGCAAACCCGCTTCTATTTGCCCTTGTAATTCTTTTGACAGCTTTGTACCATTTGCCCCAAAGATTTTAATACCATTATCTTCTGGTGGGTTATGGCTGGCAGATATCATTACACCACCGATAGCTTCTGTGATGCTGGTAAGATAAGCAACGCAAGGAGTGGGACATAAACCCAAATACCAAACTTCTAGCCCTGCGGCGGTTAAACCTGCACTTAACGCCATTGCCAGCATATCACTAGAATTTCTGGAGTCTTGACCTAAAATTATCGGTCCATTTTTTGCTAAACCATTATTTGCAGCATGATCACGTAAAACAATACCCGCCCAAAAACCAACCTGTAAAGCCAAAGGAGCATTTAACAATTCTCCCACTTTTCCCCGAATGCCATCTGTACCAAATAACGGCGTTTTTGGCAAGGATAGCAAACTAGGAACAAAATTACTTGCAAGACTGGCCACATAACCATCAGATATACTGCTTTGAGTCCGAGTTATAGAAGAAACCATATTTTTCAACACTCCACACCATTAAACATTTCGGAGAATAACACTTTAATCCCTGTTCAACAATTCTGAGGAATTATTAACAAACAGTACACCTGTAATTTTTCCTGAATGACTATGAACTTTAACGATTTTATGTTAAGTAACATTACAGGTGCTTATTAATTGTTTACTATAAAAAATCCTCATTGTTGGCTAAATCAAGCAATTAGCTTTGTATTTATAACCTAATAAATGTCTATTGCCAGAATTAAGGTATAAATAAATACTAAAACACTGTAACTTAATGAATTTTAATATAAATTCTCATCAAATAGTTCTAATGTAACCTTTTAGTGGCATTTTTTCGCCATTTGTCAAAAATCCCAACAGTTGACTTTTTAAAGTAGAGAAATTTAGCATGAGCAGTAATTTAGCCTCCAAGTTACGAGTAGGTACAAAAAAAGCGCATACAATGGCAGAAAACGTTGGTTTTGTCAAGTGCTTTTTAAAAGGAGTGGTAGAAAAAAATTCATACCGGAAACTGGTTGCTAACTTTTATTTCATCTACTCAGCAATGGAAGAGGAGATGGAAAAGCACAAAAATCACCCTGTTGTGGGTAAAATTTATTTTCCTGAACTGAACCGCAAGCATTCTTTAGAGCAGGATTTAGCTTACTACTATGGTTATAACTGGCGGGAGCAGATCAAATTATCCCCTGCTGGTGAGACTTATGTAAACCGCATTCGGGAAATTTCCGCTACAGCACCCGAATTGTTGGTTGCACATTCCTATACTCGTTATTTGGGTGACTTGTCTGGTGGACAAATTCTTAAAAACATTGCTGTAACTGCGATGAACCTGGGTGAAGCTGAAGGTACAGCTTTTTATGAATTTGCAGATATTAGCGATGAGAAGGGATTTAAAGCCAAATATCGGCAAAATTTGGATGAAATGCCCATTGATGATGCTACAGGCGATCGCATTGTCGAAGAAGCTAACGACGCTTTTGGTGTAAACATGAAGATGTTCAAAGAGTTAGAAGGTAATTTGATCAAGGCGATCGGTATCATGGTTTATAACACCTTGACTCGTAAGCGGACAAAAGGTAGTACAGAATTGGTGACTGCTGAGTAATTAGGTGACAGGTGACAGGTGACAGGTGACAGTATTAAAAGCCTTTCATTGTCTCGTCTATAATTAACAACCATTGAATTAGGGGTAATTTCCCTGTGATTGTTTTCTGTGGATGAAAGCAAGCGGAGGGAAGTTACCCCTAAATTTTAAAATCATCTATATTAGGACTTACGCACTAGAGAGATTGTGCGTCAGTCCTGTAAAATAAAGTCAGTTCAATTCACCTCACTTTTACTTCTGACTCCTGACTTCTGACTCCTGACTCCTGCTGTAATGAGGTAATTATGGAAAAAACAATTACTATTACTTTCACACCAGAAGGAAATTTAGAACTTCCTCCAGAAATTCGAGAACAATTTGTTAATGGTGAAAAATATGCAGTTAGCTTCACAGAAGATGGTATTTTCTTTAAAAAAGCTCCTAAAATAGATTGGCAGGAATTAAGAAAGAGAAGAGAAGCAGTAAATGATCCTAACCCATTAACAACAGAAGAAATTTGTGAAGTTGTGCGAGAAGTTCGCAGGGGAAATATTCAATTAAACTAAGATAAATTACGCAATCTTATGACTAAAGTAGAATTTACCATTCCCATCCATGCAGTTACAGATACTATCAGACAAGAAGCAGAGATTAAAGCTAAGGAAGCTTATGTGATGACGCTGCTGAAACATGGAGAAATTAGCAGTGGTAAAGCAGGTCAATTATTAGGAATATCTCGATTAGATGTGATTGAATTAATGTCTCAATATGAGATATCTATTTTTGATGATAGTATGAGTTTAGAGGAATTTCAGGCAGAAGTAAATCAGGCAAAAATGAAATATTAACTAATAGCAAAGTTTGTATATTGTCTGATTTGAGGATGACGAAAACCAAGCACAATATCCTGTGTAGGAACACCTGCTGCTATAAAATCATTAGCAATACCTTCTTCTGTATCATCATATTGAATCCAAATTTTATGATCAATCAAATCTACATGAATAGGTGTGGTATGTAGATATTAATCATCATTCCAACCAATATCTAATACTAGATAAAGTCCATGTTCATCATCAAATAAAACTTGGGAGTTATAACCATCAGGTATAGAAGCACGATATTCGGCGATTTCTGTTAATATGCTTTTGATGATGTCTTGATATTTTAATTTTGTATCCATAAGTAATTGACTATTCATTCATATAATTCTTGATCTATATTTTGCGCTAAACTCCCATTTTCTACTACTCCAATAAACTCAGCTAGTGGATCATTTATGATATTTTTTTCACTGGGTAAAGGAATATTATCACCCGCTTCATAAGCTGTTTCAATCCATAATTCCCGCGCTTCATTGATATTTGTTATTATCTCTTCTAGGGTTTCTCCTTGAGTGAGACATCCGGGTAAGTCTTTGATTTCTGCTACATATCCACCTTGTTCTGCGTCAGGGTAAAGAGTGACAGAATATTTAAGGTTTAAATAGTATTCTAAAGATTGTTTTACAAATTTCATTAATTTACTTATGAAAAATGATATTATATGAGGAGCATTTCTTGAAATTCAGCTTTGCGCGACCAGTATGCTACATTAGACACTTGTTCTAGAAGAGTAATATTTTCAAGTTTCCAAATGTCTATAGTATCGTCAAATAATGAAATAAATTTGTAATTTCTTTCTTGAAGGTAGCTAAGGTCTGACCAAACAGTAAAAACATTATCAGCCCTACTATTACCTGCTGTCACACTTGCTGTACTTAGTACATCAATTAATGATGTGTGTTGGCGATATTCGGTGCAAAAATCTACTTTTCGGGAACGCCCAGAACGTCCTGCAAATTTCTTATTTTGTTCAAAAGGTATTTGTTTGTCTGTTAAAAATTCTGCGACTTCTTCTAGAATTGACTCAAAAGCTCTAGTCTTAAATGTAAACCAAATATCAGAAATTCTAAATGCTGCTTGCGATAAAGTTGTGACAGCAGAAGCTAAGTTTTCATTTCCTTGTATCCTAATTATTAACATTCCTTTGTATTTTTCAACACCATGAGTTAATAGTGTATCTTGAATTAGCGTTTCTTGCTTTTCTGACCTTTTCTCAGATATAGTTTGCATCCGTAGCCAGCGTAAAGTTTCACCTAAATCTGTCAAGATATATTGACCCTTTTTTTCCTTTAGATATATATCAATAACGTCACCGTCAGGATAAAGTAATGGGGTACGTATACGGATATAGTCGTTGACCGTTGAACAGGTAAACAACTCTCCAATCGTTCTGGCAATTTCTTGACAAGGGGTTAACATTAAAGGAATAAATCTAGCTGTAATGGCGGTGGATCTTGCATAATTCCATTATGCTTTATTTTTGACTCTAGACAAAACTGTTGCCATACTTTGACTGGATCAGTGACAGGAGCAGTTATATCCGGTGGAACATAAGCTTCTTTATCTCGATACGACTCTTTCCAGCGATGCTTGTGTTTTTCTCCTACTAGGTTTCCATGAGGATTTTTATGATCTTGTCCTAAATCCAAAGCATATATTCTACCAGCAGCCCGATGGATGAGTGCGTAGGTCAGTTTTTCTGTTAGCGGGTTATAACTACCTTTGACAAAAATGGGATAACCAGGATTTGAGGTAAGCTCAACACGAAATTCTACGGTAGGAGAATGGTCTTCATCTTCAATCCATAAAATATCACCATCAATTTGTTTTGTTGTATCATTTATAAATTCCTCAAATTCTGCCTGAGTTAACATCAATAGCTAAAAAACACAACATAAATTATTGTGTCATATAAAACACTAAAAAACCTAGTTAATGCTAAATGCGATCGCTATTTTGATTAAACTTAATGAAATTAGGTTAAAATCTGAATATTGGGAATTTTAGGTATAAAAACTAGATTATGGCAAATCCAGAGCATTTAGCAATACTGAATCAAGGGGTGGAGGTTTGGAATAAGTGGAGAGATGAAAATCGTTCGTGGGGGCCAACACCTGACCTGACAGAAGCTGACCTGACAGAAGCTGACCTGACAGAAGCTAACCTGAGATGGGCTGACCTGAGAGGGGCTGACCTGAGTAGGGCTAACCTGAGTAGGGCTGACCTGAGTGGGGCTGACCTGAGTGGGGCTTGCCTGAGAGGGGCTAACCTGAGTGGGGCTTGCCTGAGAGGGGCTAACCTGAGTGGGACTGACCTGAGTAGGGCTAACCTGAGTAGGGCTAACCTGAGTGGCGCTGATTTAGAAAGATCCCAAGTAATTCATACAAATTTTCACAATGCAACTTTAACAGGTTCTCATATAAAAGATTGGCATATTAATAGTGAAACAAACCTAGACGAAGTAATTTGTAAATATGTATATCTTGATTGTGAATATTTAGATTTTGATAATGTGGAGAAAAAAGAGAAAAAAGAAAGACGACCCATAAATGGTAATTTTGACGCTGGAGAATTTGCCAGTTTATATAAAAATATAATAGAAAATACAGATTTAATTCTACGTAAAACTCCCGAAAATGAGAATACTGTTAATAACCAAGGAGTGAAATTTTCTTCAACCAAAACAACAACAATAGAAAAGACCCAAAGAACACAAAGTGATAATAATATCAATAACCAAGGCGTTCAATTTTATTCAAACTCAACAATTCACACTTGGGAAAACCTACGTTTTCGCTCAAAAACAGAAATCAAAATTGCTGAAGCATTAGACAGAACTGGAGTTTTATTTGTCCCCAACTCATTAGCAAGACTCACCACATCCAAAGGTAGAGAAAATAAAGAAGCTGATTTTCTTATTTGTTATAACGGTAAATGGGGAGTTTTAGAAGTTGATGGACCATTTCACACCGCAGAACGCAGAGTAGAAGAACAAGAAAGAGAACGCATTTTCAAGAAAAACGGTATCAAAGTTGTAGAAAGATTTGATGCCCAAAGATGTTATAACAATCCTGATGAAGTAGTGCAGGAATTTTTCAAGATGATAGAAATTGGATATTCTTAATACTTCCTTCTTCCTTCTTCTCTTCTTCCTTCGTGTCCTTCGTGCCTTCGTGGTTCAATAAAATAAGATCATAAAATAAGATCCCCGACTTCTGAGATTAATTGACAATTTATTGACAAGTTGAAAAAAGAAGTCGGGGATCTGGGTCTGGCGATATATGGTAAAATCAAATAACAAAACAACACACCAAACATGGCAACAAAAATCCCCGTTACAGTCATCACCGGCTTTTTAGGAAGCGGTAAAACCAGCCTCATCCGTCACCTACTCCAAAACAACGAAGGACGACGCATAGCAGTATTAGTTAACGAATTTGGCGAACTTGGAATAGATGGAGAATTATTAAAATCTTGCCAAATTTGCCCCGAAGATGAAATACAAGAAAATCCAGAAAATACTAATATATTTGAACTGACAAACGGCTGTTTATGCTGCACCGTGCAAGAGGAATTTTACCCCACAATGCGGGAATTAATCAAACGCCGTGATAGTATTGATTGTATTGTTATTGAAACCTCTGGTTTAGCATTACCAAAACCCTTAGTTAAAGCCTTTCGTTGGCAAGAAATCCGCAATGCTGCTACAGTAGATGCAGTAATTACAGTGGTAGATTGTGCTGCTGTTGCTGCGGGAACTTTTGCAAGTGATTTAGAAGCGATCGCCGCACAAAGACAAGAAGATGATAGTCTAGAACATGAAACACCGTTACAAGAATTGTTTGAAGATCAGCTTGCTTGTGCAGATTTAGTGATTTTGAATAAAACCGATTTAGTTGATGATCAACAAAAATACCAAGTTGTAGAATTAGTCAAAAATGAATTACCTAAAGAAGTGAAAATCGTCTCTAGTGATTATGGTAAACTTGACCCATCTATATTGTTAGGATTTGAATCCGCAGTTGAAGATAATTTAGATTCTCGTCCTAGTCATCACGACACAGAAGAAGACCATGATCACGATGATGAAATAAATTCAACTCACGTCATTTTAAATCGTACCTTTGACCCGGAAAAACTGCAAGAAACATTAAAGAAACTGGCAGAACAACAAGAAATTTACAGAATTAAAGGATTTGTCGCAGTTGCTAATAAACCCATGCGGTTAGTGATGCAAGGTGTAGGGACAAGATTTGAAAAATTTTATGATCGTCCTTGGAAACCAGAAGAAGCAAAACAAACCCGTTTAGTTTTTATCGGTCGTGATTTACAATCATCAGAAATAGAATCTCAATTAGTAGCTTTGTAAGATATAGAAGGAGTCAGGAGTCAGGAGTCAGGAAATCAAGGAGTCTGTAGGTTTTTAATCACCCATTCCCAATTCCCAATTCCCCATTCCCAATTCCCCATTCCCTAATATATGAATATCACCGATTTATTCAATATCGCCAATTTGTTTGTTTTACCCTTTTGGGCTGTAATGATTTTGTTACCTAACTGGAAAGTCACCCGCAAGGTAATGGAATCTTTTCTTCCTTTTGTGGTTTTAGCCGCTGCTTATGTGTATTTATTTGTCAGCAGTATTACCCCAGACAATGCCGCTGCTTTATCAAATCCTCAGTTAGCAGATATTGCGAGATTTTTTGCAGATGAAAAAGCTGCTGCTACAGGTTGGATTCATTTTCTGGTGATGGATTTATTTGTCGGAAGATGGATTTATTGGGAAGGTCAAAAAACCGGAGTTTGGACAATTCACTCTTTAGCTTTGTGTTTATTTGCAGGTCCAATGGGTGTACTTTCTCATATTTTCACAGCTTGGATTTTTAAAGCTTTTTCTAAAGGTGAAAGTGTGACAGTAGAAGAAAAAGCTGCTGTTAATTAGATGCAAAATTGAGAATTGATAAAAATGTAGGGGTTTAGCATTGCTAAACCCCTACAATATCTACCATGATATTTAATTCTACTATGCAGCGTGCGCTGTTTGGTAATTAGCATCTAACCAACAACGTGGTAATTTTTCCCCTGATGGGAAAACCAAATCTTCCTTTTGATAGGTGTCTGTTTCCTGTTCTTCTTGTCCTTCTTGATCTTTAGCGTGTACAATCTCACTATTAGGATCAATTAATTCTTGAAAATCAACAATTTTGACTAAATCCCGACTATTTTTGATTTGTAAAAACATACCAAAAATCCTCCTTTAATTATGTTATTTAGTATTGAAGGATGTGTGAATTTACAACCGATAATAACGTCGATTAACAGGTAAATCAAGTCAATTTTACTTCTGACTCCTGTACGGGCGAAGTAGGGGCGAAGTAGGGGCGAAGCATTCGGAAAATAACCTGTGATAAAAATTGATAATTTATCGGCCGAATGCTTCGCCCTTACAGGAAAATAACCTGTGATAAAAATTGATAATTTATCGGCCGAATGCTTCGCCATTAAGACTCCTGACTCCTGACTCCTGAATAACTTAAACTTCCCGTTGATATTTTTCCAATATATCAACCAAGCTTACTTGACATTGCAGCGGCAATAAATCAATCAAAGGTAGTTCTTTTCTCCCACCACCAATTTTCACAGGGATGGATGCTAATAATTGTAAAACTCTGTCTTCATTGACATTTCTATCAACAATTAAAGGATATAATTTTTCAGCAACGACGGTATGAAGTTTGGCATCAGATAGGTAAAGATGCCATTTAGCAATATCTATATAGACATTTTCGCCTATTTCTGCTGCTAGGGCTTCTAGTATTTCTGTGGTAGGAGTTGTAGCCATAAAATAACCTCATTACAAAACAAGGGCGCAGATTTTTAGTTGATTTCAGCTTATTTCATATTATGGCGCAATTAGCTAGACTGTATCTACTACCATCGGTGACAACGCCCCAGCATTAGCAGTCAGTCTTCAGGTTGATGAGGGTGGAGTTTCTGAGTAATTAGCGATCGCACTAATATAAATGAAATGCAGCAATATTACCCCTACCCAACCTAGAGTTAATGGTGTCAACCATTCCCAGGATGTAGATTTCAAGATGTGGAAAAACCACAACCCAGAATTAACAGTAGCAGCAACAGCTACATGAAAAGCAAAATTCATCCGATCATCTAACTTACGGAACTCTGGATCTTTACGATCTGGTTTGCGTGGCCAACGAGGAGGCATAAATAATTAATATTTGTGAATTTGTGAATTTGTTACAGATGTTAACACATTCTCGTTATTATTGGTGACTGGTGATTGGGTACTGGTGACTGGTGACTGGTGACTGGGTAATCTATGTTATTTTTTCCAATTAGCAATTAGCAATTACCAATTACCCAATCCAAAATTTAAAATCCAAAATCTAAAATTGCTGATAATTTCCAGATTTTCCACCTGTCTTACTGACTAAACTAATAGATTCAATTTGAATCGACTTTTCCAGAGCTTTAGCCATATCATATAAGGTAAGAGCAGCAACAGAAACCGCTGTTAAAGCTTCCATTTCTACACCAGTTTCCGCCTTGGTTTTGACTGTGGCATAAATTTGATAACCGGGTAGTTGTGCATCTGGTGTGATATCAACAGTAATCTTTTGCAAAGGTAAGGGATGACAAAGGGGAATTAAATTAGCTGTTTGTTTAGCAGCCATAATACCCGCTAACCTAGCAGTTGCCACAACATCCCCTTTAGGAGTATTCCCCGCTTCAATAGCTGCTAACGTTTCTGGGAGCATTCGCACTTTAGCAGTAGCCACAGCTTCCCGCACAGTGGCGACTTTCCCAGACACATCAACCATTTGCGCCTCTCCCTGGGGGGTGAGATGAGAAAGTTGAGAAATATTTTGAGAATTATGGGAAGAATTTGAAAAAACCTCTTGCGTCATTTGGGAAGTGTGTGTTATTATAAGATTCATTGGTTAAGGGCGTGTAGCTCAGTGGACTAGAGCACGTGGCTACGGACCACGGTGTCGGGGGTTCGAATCCCTCCTCGCCCGTTAAATAACAATCATCGCACAAACTCGGTAAGTGGGTTTGTGCAATTTTTTTAGGTGACTAGTGATTGGTGACTGGGGAATAGGTTTCAATAATGGACAATTAACAATGAACAATTGACAATTACTTCTCCGTTCAAGGAAGAGGATTGAGAAAGCGGAATTTTTGGCTTTTTCCCCATGAAAGAGGAGGTTTTAAACCGTATGGCTAACGCTCACGGCGGAAGCCTTGAATGAAACAATTATCAATTGTCAATTATCAATTATCAATTGATAACTACACCCTGCTTTTTAAAGCATAGGCATCTTCACCACGGCCAAGGGCAAAGCGGAAAGATTTGGTAACACTTTTACTCGACTGTGTAATAAAAATCAGCACAGCCAGTAAAGTTAAGCCCATAGCAAAACCAAACATACTGCGATAGCCGATTTGTTGGGCAATAGAACCTACAACTGGACCGGCTATAGCTAGTCCTACATCAAATCCCATTAAAGACACGCCAAAAATTCGCCCTCTTTCATGGGGTAAGGCTCTATCTGTCATCATTGCAGAAATCATGGGAATAGCAGTTCCAGAAGCCGCACCTTCAACAACTGCACCTATTAAAAATGTTAAGGCGCTGTTTGCTTGCCAAATAAATAACAGTGCCATAGTAAAAGAAATCAAACTCAAAGTAACAAATAAACCGCGTCCATATTTGTCAGAAGCCCGCCCTGCAAATAATCTGACACTAAAACTGGATATGGCAGCGGCGGTAAAAAACAACCCTGCATTTAAATCTACTCCTGTTGATTTCACGTACAAGGCAATAAAGGTATGTATTGTCCCTAACGATAAACCAATCAGTAACAAAACTATAGCAGGTACACGGACGCGGGGACTGGTAATAAGTTGCCAAAATTTATCTTCTGTAAAGTCTTTAGGTTTTTCAATCACAGGTGGATTAACAACGGGTAAAAGACAGAGTAAGCCCAAAAAACCTAAAGTTGTAGATGCGATAAATAAAGGTGTGTAGCCTACTGTGGCTTGTAAATATCCCCCTAAAGCTGGACCTAGTGCCATACCGATGGGATTAACTAAACTCATATAACCAATGATTTCGCCCCGACGGTGTTCTGGTGCTAAGTCTCCCACTAAGGCAATAAAACCAGTACCAAAGGCAGCAATACTGATACCATGAAAGGCACGAATTACCATTAATAAGGGTAGTGATTTTACTGCTAAATACCCCAAAGGTGCGATCGCTGCTACTGCCAACCCAATCAGTAACACAATTTTTCTACCCTGACGGTCTGCTAAAATCCCCAATTGGGGACGAAATACCAACATCCCGATGGCAAAACAGCCCATGACAATGCCAATTTGTTGTTTTGTTGCCCCTAGAGATTCTATATATAAAGGTAATGTTGGCAACAAAGAAGCTAAAGCCGACCAGAATAATAAACCTGCTGCAAATAATATTAGTAGGTTGCGCCGCAAATTAGCGTCAATAGTCTCAAAATTTTTCACGGCAGATGCAATGTAATATTTAGTAATTTTATATTTCTATTGTTACGTTACTTAACATTTTTTGCCACTACTTCCCGCACTCGATATATTGGCCTTCCCTGAGATTCGTGGTAAGTACGCATTAATAATTCTGCTAACAAACCAAAGCAGAATAACTGTACACCAGTAACTAACAATAAAACCGCTAAAATTAATAAAGGACGATTACCAATATCTGCACCAAAAGCCAGTTTCAGGAAAGTTAAATAAATTCCTAGTCCGCCACCTGTAACCATTGACAACAAGCCAAACAACCCAAAAACGTGCATAGGACGGGTGAGGAATTTTTTCATAAAAAGAATTGTTAATAAATCCATCAACACCCGAAAAGTCCGAGAAATGCCATATTTACTTTTACCAAAGCGTCGCGCATGATGACGCACAGGCATTTCGGTGATTCTTGCCCCTTCTATATAAGCTAAAGCTGGTAAAAATCGGTGTAGTTCTCCGTAAAGGTTCATATCTGCAACTAATTCTGCACGATAGGCTTTGAGAGAACAACCATAGTCGTGAATATAGACGCTAGTGGTACGACGAATTAACCAATTAGCAATTTTTGAAGGAAGTAACCGATTTATTGCCCCATCTTGACGATTTTTGCGCCAACCACTCACCAAATCATAACCCTCATCTAATTTTGCTAATAACATGGGGATATCAGCCGGATCATTTTGTAAATCAGCATCTAAGGTAATAATTGCTTTACCCGTAGCATAATTAAAACCCGCAGACATAGCCGCAGTTTGACCGTAATTACGCCGCAAAATCACCGCTTTTAAATCAGTGCGAATTTGTGCTTGTTCCTTGAGAAATTCTGGTGAACCATCCGTAGAACCATCATCTACACAGATAATTTCATAACTTAACTCACTAGCTGTTAAAGTTGTAGAAATGGATTCTAGTAATAAAGGCAAACTTTCTACTTCATCCTTAATCGGTACAACTACGGATACATCAGGTAATTGGGGATGGGTGATAGGTGATGGGTGATGGGTGATGGGTAGTTGGTAATTGGTCATTGCTGATAGGCGATCGCTGATGGTTGATTTTAACAAAAAATTGGGTTTATCTCGTTCCCAGTCCAATCTTGCGTAAGTCCTATAAATAATTATCAATTGTCAATTATCAATTATCAATTGACTAACATAGCTTTTCACAACTCTACCAGCACCCCGTAATTGTTTATAGTATGACTGACTAACTTTATCTCCTTGTTCCGAAAGTTGATCAATTCCTATTCCATTGTGTCCTTGTTCTTTTCCTGAACTGTGAATATAATAACCATCACCTAAATATAAACCTACATGAGTTGCTTTTTGCGGAGTTCCAAAAAAGATTAAATCCCCTGGTTCGATATCATTAATATTAATCGGTTGGGTAAAAGCTTCTTGTTGATAAGCGTCTCTTGGCAACCACACACCCAC
Source organism: Sphaerospermopsis reniformis (assembly GCF_005402885.1). Lineage (NCBI taxonomy): Bacteria > Bacillati > Cyanobacteriota > Cyanophyceae > Nostocales > Aphanizomenonaceae > Sphaerospermopsis > Sphaerospermopsis reniformis. The sequence continues at coordinate 5,324 of NZ_BJCE01000078.1, read as the reverse complement.
AGATACAAAAGCAGCTTGCATTAAACCAGAACAATCATAATTGGGTCCTACTGTTCCACCCCACAAATAATAATTATTTTGCTGCATTGCTTGTTGAGTAAATTCAATTACCTCTGGGAGTAGTTTTTTAATTTCTGATTCAGTAAAAAATGCAGGTTCGTAGGGTGTGGTAGCAGGTTGTAATAATGACAAATCATTAACAGCAACCCATCCCGGATAATCATCTTCGCATAAACAAACTTGAACTGCTGTATCTTGATGATTTGATGTAATGCGTAAATTGCGACCAGCAGCAGCTTGAGTTGCTAACCGGACGCATTCAGGAGCATCATATAAATTGAGGTCAGCTAGACATTGATATTCGTTTGTTGGGGAATGGGGAATTAGTAAATTTAAATTTAAAGACATATTTTTGTCAGAATCAGGACACCTTTCGGGAAGTCAAAAGTCAAAAGTCAGAATTTTGTGATCAGAATCAGGATTTAAAGGATTATATCATGTTTGGTTTTAAAAAGAGTATTCTATTTGTAGATTAGAGTAAGTGGATAAACCCAACATTCCGAGAATTTAATCAAATTTATGTAATTGGCCATTCAGGAATGATCTGATCAATTTCTGTCATAATCTTTAATGTTTCTGTTAAAGCAACTACTATTTTTTGATAATGCAGAATATCATCAAAGGATAAACTTCTATTCGCTTTTTTGCGGTCTTTTAACCCACTTGTGATGACTACCTTTCTGTGACACTAATTCAAACCCGTAATTTTTTAAGATAGTTTCAACTTCATCTGCATTCATTCTGCGGATACGAGTCATGTTACTAAAACCTCTCGCATGACTGCTCCTGGTTTTAATATAATTGTGTCAGGTTCTAGATAAAGTGCGATCGCTTCACGAATATTTTCTAAAGCTTCTGCTTCTGTTTCACCTGCGGAAACACAACCAGGTAATTCTGGACACCAAACCGCCCAATCTCCGGTTTCAGGATCGGGTTCTAAAATAACACGCCATTTCATATTTTTTCCTTCTGGGAATATTTAATCATAAAACAAATAGCGACTCCCTGCTGAATATCAAATACAGAAATTATGATAAAACTTGATCGTTAGCTCACCTCAAACAGAGAACGTGATAGTTTTTAACCGCATTTTACCATCAACATACCAGCGAAATTCTAGGTAATTTGTTAAAATAAAATTTGCCCCAATATGGGATTCTCGATATCGTTCTAATTGTTCTGTTTTTTCAATGTTTTCTAAATCTACACCTACATCTTTCGCTTCTACATAGCCTATTAATAAATCTCGTTTTCTGATGGTGAAATCAGGAATAACGGCTTTATTACCTTTTTCTTCTATGGTGGCTTCAATTTGTGCTGATGGTTGATCAAGTAAGCTTTTTAAAGCAGGGTAATGGGTGCTTTCACTACCACGTTGTAAGTTTTTTTGTAGGGATTGTAAATAATTTTCAAAGTTCATTATAAAATTCATTATAAAATTCATTTTTTTGATTTTGATAGATTAGCGAATTTTAAGCGAAAAAAGGGCAAAGGTAAACTTGTAACCTTTACCCGGAATTTAGACTTTATTTTTTCACCTCTGTTAACCAAGTTTCTAAATCAGCTAAACTGGTAAAATCTAACAATGCTTCGCTCAAATCTTCTAGTACAGATAACGGTAAATCAAAAATTTCAGCACGTCTTTCTGCTGATAATTCTCCAAACCGCTTAGTCAAAAGTCGGATCACTAAATTAATTGTTGCTTGTTCTGCACCTTCTTCTCTTCCTTCTTCTTTTATGTCTCGATAAAGTCTAGTTTCTTTGAGGGTTATTCCTAACATAGCTTCAGCCTCGCTACGGGTTAAGTTTTCAAATTTGTACGAGATGATCGTGGTGATCATTTCTATTATGACTTGATTTGATGGTGTTGGTATTTCTTGTTTAGTTCTTGTTAACAAATACCTTGCTGCTGCTGGTGCTTGACTTTCTTCTAAGGTTGTCAGTACCATCAATCCTACCCATACAGGTAATTGCTGAATATCTCCCAATTCATCTAAATATATACGATGAACTTGTTCACCATTCAATAGTGTACGATGAGGGTAAATATCGCTTTGTTCTGTGTTACGAGATGGGTAAATTATTACTGCTTGCCAATCACTAAATCTATCACGGTTGCGATAGAAATATAATGCAAATTCAGCAAATACTCTTTCATAGAGTTTTTCATCTTTCTGAAATTGCACCTCGCAGAAATAAACAGCACCCGGATTTTCGGTTTCAGGTGGTAAAAATACACCATCAATTTCAAATTTCGGTTCTTTGACTGCTACAGAATCAAATATATATTCGTCTGCATTTGCAGGTGGATTGTCTAAAAGCTGAAATAACAGCGATGGATATTGTTGAAAGAGTTTATAAAAAATGGAATCACGCCGCATGAATTATAATTTGTTGCACATAATAATTAGTATACAATTAATGTTAGAATAAATAAAGAAATTCACATTTTGATATTTTCAAGGAATTATTCGCAAATGGTTTTCTTCAATCACAACGAACAACTAGAAAATCTCGGTAATGAAATCTTAGAATCTACTTTTTCTAATTTTCCTAATTTAAACCGTGATCAAATTGCTTTAACTTGGGTTGTTTATGATCCTCCAATTCCTGTAAATACTGGTGGCGCTTTGACTCCTGACGCTTTTTGGGGTCATGGTGTGAGAGGTTTTAATTATCGTGGTGGAGAACGTATTTATCCTGCAAGTGTTGTCAAATTATTCTATTTAGTTGCTGTTCATGAATGGTTAGAAAAAGGCATGACTAACACCTCTAAGGAATTAGAACGGGCGTTAAGTGATATGATTATTGAATCCAGCAATGATGCTACCAGTTTAATAGTTGATATTCTCAGCGGTACTACTTCAGGACCAGAATTACCTATAGGACCTTTTGAAACTTGGAAATATCAACGCCAAATTATTAACCGTTATTATCAATCTTTGGGTTGGGAAGAAATGACAAATATTAATGTTTGTCAAAAAACTTGGGGTGATGGTCCTTTTGGTAGAGAAAGGGCGTTTTATGGGGAAATGTTTGAAAATAGAAATATGTTAACAACTAATGCCACTGCCAGGTTATTACATAGTATCGTGGGAGGGGTGGCGGTTTCCAGTGGGCGATCGCAACAAATGATGTCTTTACTCAAACGCAGTCTTAACCCTGATGAGTTACCCCAAGATGTGGAAGAAGACCAAGTTACAGGCTTTTTAGGCGGTGGTTTACCCCAAAATAGTCAAATCTGGTCAAAAGCCGGTTGGACAAGTTCTGTGCGCCATGATGCGGCTTATATTGAATTACCAGAACAGCGTCCTTATTTGTTAATAGTATTTACCGAAGGAAAAGCACAAGCTAAGAGTCGGGAAATTTTACCTTTTGTTTCAGGAAAAATTGCCGAAGCAGTTAGCAATTTATAAACATGAAATACATGGTGCGTTAAATGTTCTTAACGCACTCTAATAGATGAGTGATATTATCAGATGTTGTGTGTGAAAATATCGCTTTTAAATTTAATTTAAAATTTAATCCGTCGATAAATTTCTTTCATGGGAAGTTCTATATTTAAACTGTGCAGAAAAACTGACTGATCAATATGATCATTAGCTTTCAATTGCCAAAGATGGTTATTTTCTTCTTCCTGTTTATAATACTGCTCAATATAAGCTTCAGCTTGACTAACCAGTACATATTCACAAAAACTAGGAAGAGAACGATATTTTCTGAATTTATTCCCTCTATCATAACCTTCTGTTGAAGGTGAAAGAACTTGAATAATTAGGAGAGGATTGAGAATTTCATCCGTGCGATTATTATTAAACTCTGGTTCACCATTAATTACCATAACATCAGCATAGGTTCCATGATTAAAATTAGGAATCCAAACCCGCAAATCACCACCATAAAAACGAAAATCAGTATCTCTGAGCAAAAATCCCAAATAAATTAAAATATTACTAGCGATCGCACTATGAATTTCTGAACCTCCAGGCATAACAATAATCTCCCCATCGCGGTATTCGTGGCGTTCTTTAGCGATTTCCTCCATCTCTCTATACTCATTTGGAGTAAAGTGAGTTTTTGTGATCTCTGGGGTAATAATCGGCGGGTTGGTATTAGCAATAACCATCATCTCACCTCCTGAATAATTAGAACTGAAACCATTATAACTTACAGCATCAGTCAGAATTTTAGACTGCATGAATATCTACACAAGGTTCACCTTGACAATGATTAACTTCCACAGCAACATGAGCAAGAGAAGGAATATCTTTGAGGAGATTTTTATAATATTCCGGTGTTTGTGGATAATGGGTAACTAAAGAAATTGTAGCAGCTAAATGATGCTGACCCACATACCAAATATGCAAATCTGTAACCTTATTATCAGCATTTTCTTCTATAGCATTAACAATAGCTAATTTGATTTGTTTATCACCTGATCCATCTAATAAAATTAAACCCGTATCACGCACCAAACCATAAGACCATTTAGCAATTACCGCAGCACCCACAAATCCCATTGCTGCATCCATCCACACCCAACCCAAAAATTTACCAGCAAATAAAGCAATAATCGCAAACACAGAAGTTAGTGCATCTGCCAAAACATGAATATAAGCAGCACGCAAATTATGATCTTGATGTTCATGATGATGATGTTCATGATGTTCATAATGATGATGTTCATGATGTTCATGATGATGATGTTCATGATGTTCATGATGTTCATGATGATGATTATCTTGCAATAAAAAAGCACTGGCGATATTCACAACCAAGCCAATAATAGCCACACCAATTGCTTCATTAAAGTGAATATTTTGCGGTTCAAAAAACCGCCCCAGTGATTCTATTCCCATCACAAAAGCGATCACTGCCAACGCTACAGCACTAGCGAAACCACCCAAAACACTAACCTTTCCTGTGCCAAAAGTATACTTGGGATTATTGGCATTATTGCGTGCATATTGATAAGCAAAAATCGTAATTCCAAAAGCTGCAACATGAGTGGCCATGTGCCAACCATCAGCAAGCAAAGCCATCGAACCAAAAAACGTTCCTGCGGCAATTTCCGCAACCATTGTTAATGCCGTCAGCAGCATCACAATTTTAGTATTTTTTTCTGCCTGATTTTGATCTACAGAAAAATCGTGAGAATGCTGCCATTGTTCAAGGGTATGAATATGCACGGATTTTTTACACTCCTTGTAATAGGGGACTGGTGACTGGTGACTGGTGACTGGGTAGTAATTGATAATTACCAA